>NZ_JAPFQV010000049.1:0-49459 GCF_033804685.1 Micromonospora sp. RTP1Z1 | reverse complement strand
CCGAACCGCCACGCGTCATCAACGCGACACCCGCAACCGCCTGACCAGCACGAACACCCCGGCCTAGTGACACGCCATGTCACCGGGCCGACCCGTGTTTGCCCAGCTCAAGCCCCAGATTCGCGGATTATATCGAAGCGAAGCTGCGGAACGCAGGCCAAGACAGCAGCTGCAAAGAAGACGAAGTCTGCCAATCCCCGTCCACGCCGCACGGGTTAGAGATCAAGTTAGGGCGGAGCATCTATTGAGGATCTGCGGTACGTCTGCGGGTTGCCCGAATAGTGGCGATCACGCGGAGCGCCGCCGTTTGCGGCTCTTCGTGTTCCCAAACCCGAATCGACTGCCACCCGCCCTCAGCGAGCAGCTGATCCGTCTCGGCGTCGCGCGCCTTGTTGCCATCAATCTTAGTGTGCCAGAACTGCTGGTTGTCGCGGGCTGGCCGATAGTGATCAGGGCAGCCATGCCAGTAGCATCCGTCGACGAAGACAGCAATCTTTGCGCCAGGGAACACGACGTCTGCGGTGCGGCGCAGCTCCTCCAGGGGCCGCGTGTTCACCCGATATCTGAGTCCGCTCTGGAACAGGATGGAGCGCAGCTGGCGTTCCGGCTCGGTGTCCCGGCCCTTATTGCCCTGCATCGACAAGCGAACGGCTCGCGACTTGGCCCACGACCCCGGAACCGGCGCGGGCGGCTCGAGTAAACCCCTCTCCCGCGCCAGTCGCCAACCCTCCGCCAGGTTCAGAGCACGGGTGGCCTTGCCGACCTCTCCCAAATATCTGCTCGGCGAGCGGCCGCGATCCGACCAGCGCAGATACGCTCGGAGCCGTCGGGTCTTCGGGAGAAGCTTCAGCTCCACAGAGGCGCGTGCCTGACGGCCACCGTCGAGATCAACCCACCGGCGATCGGGGCCTCCGGCGGCTCGGTCCTGTTCCGCCGTTACCGCTCGCCGGCTACGTCCCTTACGGCCTTTCCAAGCCCGCTCAGGAGGGAGTGTATCGGCCCATGCGCGGTCGACCCGCCCTTCACCGCCAGTCATCGTCGACTTTCGGCCTCATCCAGCGCCGCAGCGATAGCACGTGCAAAGAACTCGCCCAACCGCACCGGGACCGCGTTCCCGAGCTGGCGCATCTGCTCACCTCTGGGACCTTTGAGGATCCAGCCATCGGGGAAGGTCATCACCCGCGCCACCTCCCGGACCGTCAAATATCGGTGGCGGTACCTCAGCGGACTATCAGCGGTCGGCTCGGAGAGCAAGTCGTCGGTGAGCATTACCGACTCGCCGCCCGGAACCCCGTGCACTCCCGCCTTCACAGTCTTCGCGGGCCGATCCAGCTCATTCGGTGTGTGACCTTGATAGATGCGAGCGTCCGGCCAACCAATGTGGTCGAGCACGCCACCGAGTTCGTACTCACGACGGTCAAGCTTGTCCCAGGGAACCGACGGCAGCGGCCGTCGCCGGTCGATCTCCTCCTTGAGCGCGTCACGCAGGGTCAACCAGGGAAGCTTTCCGTCGTCGAAGGGAATCCTCTTCGGGAGTCGCGACTCTACGTGTTCGCGGACATGGTACGGCACCTCCGGGTGCTTCCGCCAATACGAGCCGTCCTGAATGGAGCGAGCGAGTGCGGCCTCGGAATGAGTCGGCGCGATGGACTCCTTGAACCGCGTCAAGTCGACTTCAAGGTCGCATCGGAAGGCGACGATAATGATCCGGTTACGTATCTGCGGTACCCCATAGTCGGCCGCGTTCACCCGAGTGGTGACGACCTTGTACCGCTTCTTTGGGTCGGTGGGGGCCTCCGACAGACGCGCTTGGAGATTGGCGTCGTGTTCGCGCCAGCTGACCCCTTCTTCGCGCTGCTCGAAAGGCAGGGCAAGCTCTCGCTCGATGTAATCGAAATAGGGCCGAAACGACGGGCGCAGCAAGCCCCGAACGTTCTCGCAAATGACGGCCTTGGGCTGGATCTGCCGGATTGCCCGGAACATCTCAGGGAACATGTTCCGCCCGTCCTCGTCGCCCTTAGCGACCCCACCAAGGCTGAACGGCTGACACGGCGGCCCACCGGCAAGCAGATCAACCTGATCCCACAGGTAGTCGAACTTGATCTCCCGCACGTCCCCGGGAACCAACGGCCACGCCCGCCCGGCCGGAGGAATGAACTCCTCATCGCCGCGGAGCTCCGCCTTGTTGGCCTCTAGTGTCTTGCAGGCCCACTTGACGAGTTCGTTGACCAGGAGGGGACGGAAGCCAGCTCGGTGGACCGCCATCGCTAGCCCCCCGCCGCCGGCGAACAACTCGACCGAGGTACGGTCTTTGGTCTCCCGTGGCGGCTCAAGCATTGCGGAAGCATACCGCGGAGTTGTCGATCTTAGAAACCGCCTCACCGGCTGTCGCTCGCCGCTTGTCATCCTGGCCACCGGGAATCCGCTACACATTGGCCCCCGCCCTCCGATCTTCCGCGACCGTCATCCCCCTGACCCTTGCTTCATCAAGGAGAGAAAATTGGCCACCTGGAACGTGGGGCCCTTCGACAATGACGACGCGGCAGAGTGGTGCGAGCAGTTCGAGGCGGCCGCGCCCGCCGAACGGACCGAAGCGGTATCAGGAACGTTGAGGCGAGCGATTGCAGACCCGGCTTCTTTATCCGATGCGGCCGCAGCTCAGGCGATCGCCGCAGCCGCCGTAGTTCTTCAGGCCCACACCGGTTTGCCCGACCCGACCATCCCACACGCGCCTCGGTTCGTCGATGGCGCCGACTATATCGACGTCACCCCTGACCTGCTCCGACTCGCTACGGCCGCTATGGAAGTGATCATGCGGGAGGATTCCTCCTGGCGTCGGAAATGGGCCGACGACGTCGAGGGTGATCTCGCGGTCGAGGCAATGGAACGCCTCTACGCGGCGCTGGGCGGCGAACAGCACTAGCCGGCCGCCGCTGCCAGCCATTGCCGTCGCACGAAGTCCACATCAAGTCCGCAATGCTCAGCGATCCGGCGGAACCGCTTGAATCTCTCGGCATCGATCGGAACAGCGTCGGTCCCGTAGACAACGATCAGTGGACGCTCGCCCGAGTCGACCGCCTCATTCAACGCCGCCCAGGCCAGGTCGCGAAAGTTGCGCACCCGGCCCCAGCACACGTAGCGCTCCCGCGAGCCATCGGTGGCTTTACAGTGCATAGGCTTTTCGCGGATGGTCTCCGGCCGTACGCGCCAGCCGGGGCCCAAGATCGACGAGACGAACTCGCTCGGCGGCGTCAATTGCTTCGAGACGTATTGCGCGTACGATCCGAAGCTCTCGACGGCGCGCGCGTACTCCTTCAGGGGCCCGTCCTTGAGCCACACTCGCATGCCTTCCGACGTCATGTAGTCGGCGAGCACCCCTCCGATCGCGTCGTCCTCCACCCAGCGGGTGTAGTAGGCTGTCTTGGCGCGCACCGGAAGTTCCTCCCAGTCGAGCGCCTCCACTTGGCGATAGAGCTCGCGGATGACCTCGGCGCGGATCTTTTCCGGAACTGACGGCTCAGGCAACGTCCTACGTCCTTACCATTCGTGATTTCCCGTCGGGATACGCCGCTTAGCGGCGACCCGGTAGACCAAGGGCTTGGTGCCGGCTGGGACCGCCTTCTCAGGTAGCTCGAGCCGGATCGCCATGACGACTCCGTCCGGCCATGTGTCGTGCGGGAGGTCCTCGCAGGCGCGATCCTTGTCGATCACCGGATAGATGATCGCGCAGCCCGCCGTTGAGGTTCGACCACCGAGCGACGCGAGCCCGGCACGATGGAGGCTCTCCGAGTTTCCGCGCAGGCCGCCGTTTTCGATCTTGCGGCCGTGAAGCGAGAACGTGCCGAGGCCGGGAATGGTCACGCTGCGGTCCGAGCGCCGCTGCGGAAGCACGATGATCCATTTGTCAATGGCCCGGTCGTCCAAGCTCTCGATCCAGGCCAGGTCGGCTTTGAAGGTGTCGTCGGTCCGCCACTGGAGCTGCTTAAGAACATCGACCATCACGGCGTGGGAAACTTCGCCGGTCAACGCCTCGAAGCTCCGGGTGCCGGCGGACAACGTGCTCCTTTTCGACGCAACTCGCAGCAACGGGGTCATGACCTTGACGTTGTGCCGTAGCTTCTCCCGCTCGACCAGGGCGGGGTAGCCGGAGCTGGGCTCCTTGCTCGGGCTGCGCTTCTCAACGAGCTGGGCGTAGCGCATCTTGTTGGCCGCCGTGGGACGGAGCCCGTGCCGGGCGACCAAGGGCTGAATGTCGGCCGGGGTGACCAGCGGGCGCCCGTCCGCCATCACCGCGTACTGCCGCAACTCGTCGCGGAAAAGCTCTTCGTCGCGGCAGGCGGCCTCAAAGGCGTCGCGGATCTTGGCGGTGATGAACAGGCGGACGAGGTCGCGGTAGCCGGGCCGGAAGCCGAACCAGCGCCCCATCTGCATCAGGGCCTCGGCGTGCCCGACGGTACGGAGGTAGTAGGTGATCGTGAGGCCTTCGACGGTGAACCCGCGAGCCAGCTTGTTGCCGCCAACCAGGATCCTCCATACCGAGCGACGGTCGAAGTCCAGTTCTTCCTGATCCGGCTCCTTGTTGCTGTTGATCACCAGTACCGGGTCGCCGTTCGGCGCGATCCTGCGTACGACCCGCCCGATGAGCGGTTCGAGCTCCGCAAACGAAGCGGGCATCGGATATCCCAGACCGAGCCCGTGGGAGGCAGGAGCGAAATCGCCGTCGTAGAGCTCACGGAGCCTCCTCATGCCGGAAGCAAGCGTGTAGCCCGACCTACTCCACAGTTCCTGGATGGTCTCCGCGCGGATCTTGTGTTTGGCCTTCTTGGCGGCCTCGTGCACGAGCATCGTGTGGTGCCGGTAATGATCCTCATCGGGGCTCAGCCCTTGCCGGTACAGCTTAATAGCGCCGGCGAGCACGAACGAGTCGAGTGCCTGCTGAAAAGCGAACTCCTCGTCACCGTCATCGATCAGGCGGACATGCACCCTCTCCTTGGAATTCGCGAAGGTCCGCTCTGACTCGGGAACCGACGAATCAATGTCGTGGAAATCCTCGACACCCATGTAATCCAGCGGCCGGCGCAGGGCGAGTAGGTAGTCCGACGGGAACACGTCGTTCTTGTCGGTGTAGTCGCTGAAGACGTTGGCGAACGGCGTTGCGGTGTACCCCACGTATTGCACCCGAGGCAGCATTTGCAGCAGCGTCGAGATGCGCTCGTTGATAGTGGTGCGTTCCTTCTTGGCGTCCGCCGATTGCTTATCGGGATCGACGGTGTTGATAGACGCCTGGTCTGACTCGTCGTCGATGATGAGTGCGGGGATATCCTCGAGCCGGTCGGCGTTGTTCTTGAGGTCCGAGATAAGATTTTGCAGCACCGACTCGTTCTTCTTGACCACAATGAGCCGAGCATCGGTGAGGTACAGATTCTCCGGGCTCCAGACCGGCTTATTCTTGTCTGTGCGCTCGAACTCCAGCGCCGACAAGCCCTGCTGCAGCGAGCGGTAGTCGAAGCGACGGGTTGTCATCCGCCGGATCTCGGGCTTGCCCAGGGTCCTCGGCTGCACGCCGTACCGGTTGAATCGGCCTTTGATCCAATCCTCATCATCGAGGTAGTCAATATGCTTAGCGGCCTCGATGTCGTCCTCGTCGATGCCGCGGAGGATGTTCTCCCGGCCGACTAGCTCCATGTCCAGCCGCCGCTGGGTCTGTTCCCGAAGCAGGTTGGTCGTGCCGGTCATCACGATGATAAGGCGGTAGCCCGCGTCGATTGCCTTGGCGATGACCCCGGCGAAGTTCGCCGTCTTCCCGCTCTGCACATACCCGACAACCAGGCCCCTCGTCGGAACCGGCTTGCTTTGGGCCGGGTTGGCGAACCGTTCCAGTACCCTGCTGGTGGCCGCATCCAGACGAGTGATCGCCCCAGCTTTCCACTTCCTCCGCTTACGGAGGTAGGCCACGTAGTGGCTCCAGTAGAAATCGCGTTGCCGCTGAAGGTCAGCGGTGTACCACGGTTCCCACTCGCCGGCGATCACCGTGTCGTCGTCAGTGGCGATCGAGAAGTAGTCGGCGAAATCGGCGGCCGTCTTGTCGCCGAGGCCGAGCAGCTTCATGATCCGTGCCCGTCGCATCTCGGTGTTCGGTTTGGTGTCACCCATCCACAGGCCCGGCTCAATGGGCGCGTGATCCCAGGTGGCCAGCCGAATATGCAGCTGAACCCGGAGCTCGTCATTGGGGTCGGCGGCCGCGATATACTCCCGCAGACGGTCCTCTGACACATCGAGGGCGGGGTCGATGTCCTCCGCCTCGACGGCGGCCCGCCGCACCAGTGCCTTCGGCCCGCTGACCATCGCGCCGAGAGCACCGAGGTACGCGGTGACCAGTGGTTCGCTCATGGTGTCCTCACGATCCGAGTGCGGCGACGATGACTGCGGGAATGGTGACGGGGCTGGCAATGCCGTCCAGGTCAACTCGATAGCGAACCTGGATCAACCGAGCGATCGACAGGCCGGCTCGCTGCAGGGCGTCCGGCACCAACCGCGGGAACTGCTCGTCCACCTCAAAAGCGGCGCTCTCCGTGCGACGCTCCCAGCGCGACGTCAGCCGCTGGGCGTAGGTGGCGGACCACCCGGCCGCGCTCAGCTTCGCGTCGAAGTCGTCGCGAATCGTGCTGTGGAGAGTTGATCCCACCTCGTCAATCAGTTCCGGCAGCGTCTTCCCGAAGCCCGTACCTGCGGCCGTCAGTTGGTGCGACACGAGCCACAGCGGCCGGTTCGTCGTGGGCTGCAGCTGGGTGAGCGAATCGATCCAATGAGCGCGGCGCTCGCCGATCGTCGTCTTTACCTCGACGTCCGCAGCAGGCAGGCCGAAGTCGTGTTCCTCGCCCTGCGGACCTCGCCAGGCACCCACTGCCGCCGAACTGCCGACACTCGCCGCCAGGCCCCCGAGCGTCAATAACTCGCCGAACAGGCCGATCTCTCGCTCTTGAGAGATCGACTCCGGTTCGCGAAGGAGGGAGGCCAACTGTCCGAGCGTCTCCCGCAGCGCGTGAGCGGGCTTCATCCCCTCGGTCTGGATACGGTCGGCCATCGAGCAGAGCACGGGGTATGCATCCCGGAACAGGGCCGCCGCGACAACGACCACTTCCAGGTAGTGCTGTCCCTCGTGATCCGCCACGCGTGCGACGATGTTGTTCAGCCCGGTGACCGGAGCCTGAGTGTCCGGGTCGACCTCAATCCGCAGACCGAGCTCCGGCTTCGCCGGTCGAACGAACACGGACACGGCCGGTGTCCCGCGGATCGGCAGGACGACCGGAACTTCGCTTGCGAGATACCGATCGAAGCTCTCGACCGAGACGTGACGTCTATCCACGTTTACCGCCGGCGTCATCGGCGCTCCGCTTGCACGGCGGTGGTGAGAACGGACTGCCACAGTTCGATATTGTCCTTGTCGCGCGCGCCGTGGTAGTTGCCCTCGAACGAATCCGCCACTAACAGGTACAACAATGCTTTGACCAGCGGGAGATCGTTCAGGCCACCGTGCTTGCCGCCGAGCAGCATCTTGCGGTAGCGCTTGTTGAGCCACAACGTGCTCTGTTCTCGATCCACTTGGAAGAACGAGTCGTCCACGAAGGTCGCCCAGCGGATTGCGATGGGATCACGGCCGAGGATCGGTGGCACCTCCTTAAGGATCACGTCCTTGACGGTGGACGGCAGGCCGGACCCGGGATGAATCATCGGCGTTCGCTTCATCGAGCGGGCGTTCGCCGTTCGATAGACCTGCTCGGCCAGGTCAAAGTAATCATTGAAGCTAATGCCGTCGGACGACCGAGCCGCTGCGGCAAGGCGGGAAAACTCCAGTCCGACGAGCACCCGGGATTTCTCCGCGTTCATGTGAAACATGCCGGCGATGTCCCCGTCGATGTCGACCTCGACTCGCGCCAGCTGCAGCTTCGCGTGCGACACGTGGATGCCTTCCCAGCCGCCGAACTGCAGTATCCGGTCCCGGCGGTAGAAGTAAAGCCCCTGATAGTCGACCGGCGTCCCCCGCAGCCGGTAGGACGGGGTGCTGCTCTTGCCCGGCCAGATATGGCATGTGAAGGAGATGTCGACACCGTCGACAGTGGCGGTCAGGGTCTTGGGGTAGCCCTCAGCACCCGGCCGTGAGTATGCGAACGGGTTCAGCGGGGTGACTGGGATCGGAGGTCCGAGATATGCCTCATCTACGTCGTAGACCTCGAAGTCGACGCTCAGCCGCTCCTGTTCGAGGAAGCGATGGAACACGATCCCGAGATGCTGGCACGCGCCGGTGATCAGCCGATCGATGAAGATCTCAACGCGATGCGCCTCCGACCCGGCCGGGAAAGTGACGACATCATCCCACCGGATGATGGTTCCGGACTTGCCGAGCGAGATTCGCCAGTCCCGGTCGAACTCTGCGGTGACGAACGGAGCGGGAACGACGTCGCACGAGAAGTCCCGCTTCGTCGCGGTGTTCACCCGCCACCTGCGGCCGACCGGGTCCTGCCCGGCAGCGCGGGACATGACGGTAAGGCTG
Organism: Micromonospora sp. RTP1Z1; assembly: GCF_033804685.1. NCBI lineage: Bacteria > Bacillati > Actinomycetota > Actinomycetes > Micromonosporales > Micromonosporaceae > Micromonospora > Micromonospora sp. RTP1Z1. Next base: position 40,908 of record NZ_JAPFQV010000049.1, on the reverse strand, counting down.
CGTGCCTGACTGAACGACGCAGCCTTGAGTCCGAGCCCAAAGTGTCCGAGGTCGGAATTCTCGTAGTCACGCCGCCCGCCTACCGTCATGGCCGTATCTATCTTGTCGGGAGCCATGCCTCGGCCATTGTCGGCCACATAGAGCACGCGCGGAAGACCGCCCGCGACGACGAGCCTGATCACGACATTGGTGGCGCCGGCATCGACCGAGTTGTCAACCAGGTCAGCGAGCGCCGTCTCGAGCGAGTGGTTCCGCCCGATCGCGTCGAGCGCCCTCGGATCCGGTGGCAGATCGATACTGCCGTCAGTTGGAACATCCGGGATCCAGTCGCTCACCACGCCTCCACCGTTACTGTCCTCCTGGTTGGCGTGCTCCGCAACCAGCAGAGGATCCGCCGCGTACGCCTCAAGCGTCCGTCGCCGGTGGTCGTCAATCCAGACCTCAAGACTGGGATCGGTCTGACGCCAGGGCGCACGTTCACTCATCGTCAAGCTCCCTCAGGCTGTGTGCTGGATCAGTAGCCATGGCGTGTGTCGTCCTGTAGCTGCCTTCGACCGCGACAGCTGTTGCGGACTCGCCGGAGGCACCAAGGGAGTAGTCCGCAGCCGAGAGCTGGGCAATGCGCAGCTCGGGCGCCTCATTCGCTAGGCGGTCGATTAGATCGTCGACCTGCTCGTTCGTCTGCGCGATGACGCTCCGCTGCTCGTTCCTGGCGGCGACTTCCACCGCAGTGCGCACACCAATCGTCGGCCTGCCGGCCCGAGGCGGCGAGTCGACCACGACGCCCCGGCGTTCGGCGGAACGTAGGTCAGCAAGAACCGCCGAGGCCACACGCTTCGCCTCCACCCCAGGCGGCAGTGCCAGCTCGGTAAGCACCGTCACCCCACTTCCCACTGACGGTGCTCGGACCCTATCGCCCTTGGTCCTGCTGGCGGGACCCCCCAGTATTCAGCCGTTTAGTCGGTCCCGGCTGCCCTACTTGCGCTGTCAATAGCCTCAGAAGTTGATATTGCTGCGGGGCAACCAGTGATGGTGGCCGATGACATTTGCCCTGATCAGCGGTAGTGGCCGCCCGCCCGGGCTAGCGAGCCACGGGCACGGCGAGAGGTGGATTACACCCACCCGCCCCGGGCACTCGGCGGTGCGGCGAGGCCTGTCGCCTGTCCGAGATCTGACAATCGCGGAAGTAGAGGCAGCGGGCCGAACCACGGGGGCCGTGGCGCTCAGTCCCTCATTGCCGTCAGGGTGCCAACCGACCATGGCCCACTGGGGCGGCTGCCCGATCCGTCACCTCAGCGGTTGGCGAGCCGTTCCCGGCGCGCCCACAGCGCCCGATCGGCGGCCCAACCTCGCACAGAGTGGTGGCCGCCGACCCGTGGTCGGCGGCCACCGGTGTTCGAGCCATGAATTGGCTATTGGACGGCTACCGCCTGCTTGTTGTAGTTCCTGCCCGCACCGTCCGGCTTGTAGTTGCTCTCAACGTTGCCGGCGATGTCGATCGAGAACCAGTTGACGGTGGTGTCGCTGTTCACTGCGATGTTCTGGACGCCCTCGCGCATGCCGGCCAGGGCCAGCTTGGGCGAGTTGTAAGTCGGCCGGCTGCCGTCGAGCGTGTAGTAGACGTTCGCCGGCTCACTGATGCTGAAGGTGAAGGCCGTGGCACCCGGTTCCTGCTTGACGATCTTCAGTGTGGTCTGCGGCTGGATCTTGTCCGTCGCGTACGCCCGGGCCACCTCGAGGATGGCGATGTTGCCGTTGGCGAACTCCATCGCCTCCTCATGCCCCTCGGCGAACGACGGCTGGAAACCGACCGCGGTGAACCGCTTGGTCGTCGGGTTGTACACGTCCGCGCCGACCTCGAAGTCCCAGCCGATGATGCCCCGGTTGTACCAGTGCTCGTCGGCGCTGTTACCGGCCGCCGAGTACAGCACGTCCGTCACCGGTCCGGTGCGGCCCGGCCAGATCGCCGTGCCACGGTATTCCTGCACCCTGGAGAGGATGTAGTCCGAGGAGGTCCAGAAGTACGCCTCGGTGCCCTGGTCCACCCGCGGCAGCACCTCCCGCCCCGCGGCCTTGTACGCCCCCGGCGGCCACATGAAGTACCCGCCGTAGGAGTGGGTGTTCATGGAGAGCTTGATGTTCGGGAACTTGTCGACCAGCCAGACCTCGTTGCGCGCCTCCGGCTCGGACAGCTCGCTCGGGCCGGCGAAGGTCTCGCCGGTGCAGTTGGTCGCCGACGCGCCGGTGAAGCCGTCGAAGACGGAACCGACCGAGAAGTTCCGGTTGATGTCCACGCCCCAGGCGTTGCGGGCAGCCGGGTCCGCCAACGACGCCGAGCAGTAGTTGGTCATGTTCTTCCGCTGCATGTTGTAGTCGTACATGCTGTAGTGCGCGCCGTCCGGGTTGACGACCGGGAGGATGAAGATGTCCAGGTCGTCGACGATTTTGCGGGTGTTCGGGTCGTGCGCGTAGTTGCGCAGCAGCCGCTCGGCCGACTCCACGCAGACCAGTGGGGTCACCCACTCCCGGGCGTGCTCCTGGCAGTAGAGGAAGACACCGACCTTCGAGCCGTCGCGGTGCTTGCCGATCCGCAGCGCCTTCATCTGGAACGGCTCGCGGGACACGCTCGCCGGTGCCTTCAGGTTGTCGGTCAGGTTGGTCACCGGAGCCGCGGCCACCACGCCTGTGCCGGCGTTACCCCGGTACGTGCTGGCCGTGAGCAGCTTGGCCGCGTCGGCGTTGCCGTTGACGGCGGCGACGACCTGCGCCGCCGTGCTGGTGATCGCGCCGGAGCCGTTGGTGGCCAGGCTCACCGTGACGGCCTTGCCGGACATGCTCACGGTCAACGGCGCGTTCGCCGTGCCCGGGTTGACCAGCGACATGCTGACGTCGTTGCCGCCTTCGGAGCCGTACGCCGTCGAGGTGACGTAGACGATGCTCGCCGCGGCGGTGCCGAACTGCGCCTGCGCCTTGCGCCGGTAGCCGTTCGTCTTGTACGGCAGGTCGATCAGCTCGGTCAGCTTCGGGAACTCCGCGGCCAGCCCGGTGAACCGCGCGGTGACCTCCGTCGGGTCCATGTAGTGGTCGACGAAGTCCGACACGTACGGGTGGTCACCGGCGACCTTGCGCGGGCTGCCCAGCCATTTGGCGACGTCCACCGTGACCGAGCCACCCTTGTTGCTGGTGATGGTGGCCTTGGCCGGCGCGGCGTTGATGGCGACCGGGTTGCTGAACCGGTGGTACATGTACTGTCCGGCGTCGGTGAACCGGGACATGGTGGCGGTGCCGCCGGAGCCGATCTCCGTGCCTGGCCCGCTGTCCCAGCTCGCCGTCAGCACCGTCGTCGAGTCGGTGCCGGCGCTCGACTTCACCTCGATGTTGAGGAAGAGCTGGTTGTTGAGGCTGGAGAACCATTCGGACCGCAGCACGGTCAAGGTGTCGGTGCTGGCCGTCGCCGCCGTCGCGGCTCGGATCGAGGCGGACCGCTCGGCCATGTTGTCCGCGTAGTCGCTCTGGTCGGAGATGGCGTCCTGCACGTCGAAGCCCTTGTCCCGCAGCGCCTGGCTCTCCTCCGGGCTGAGGATCGCGTGCACCTCGATGCCGTTGTCGACCGGCTTGACGTACTCGGCGAGGTCGACGCCGAGTTCGTTGAGGCGGTCGATGCCCGACTTGTCGGCGACGACGATGCGCATCAGGCCGACGCCGTTCTGTTCGCCGGTCGACGACCGATCGGGCACCACCGCGCTGCCCGACGTCGGACTCGCCAGGCCGGGTGCGCTGACGGCGAGCGCCAGCGGTAGCACGAGCAGGGCCAACAAGCGGCGTGGTCCGTTGGATCTTCTTGTACTCCTCATGAGAGTCCTTCCAGGCGAGGCGATCCTGCCGGCCGCGCAGTCGAGGTCAGACGACCTCGGCTGCCGCAGCTCCGCAAAGTGTGATCGCCGCCTCACCATCAGTCAAGATCGATGGAAGCGGGAGCAGCTGGAAGGTGACCGGCCGCCACCGGGAGGATCACATCGGCGCGGTGCTTGAGAGCGCCGACCGGCGCGTACTGCCGAAGCCGTTGGGCTTCGGAGTACGCGCCCGCCCGCTGACGTCGCCCCCTCGACGAGTCAGCGCACTCCGTACGCCCGGATGAGGTCCTGGGTGACCTTGGCGCCGTGCTCGTCGGTGAGCTGGACGCGCAGGGTGACGTTGCGACCGGCGGCCGACGAGTTGTCCACCGTGGCCACGTAGCCGCCGCCTCTCGCGGTCACCGGCGCCTCCACCCAGGTGGTGCCGTCGTCGAGGCTGGTCCACACCTTGGCCGAGACGATCCGCCCGGCGTCGTAGTCCGCCTGACCCGCGCCGGAGACGGTGATCTCGAAGCCGGGCGCCGCCGGGGTGAGGTTGTACTCGTCGAGCGTCATGTCGTACGACAGGATGACCAGCGGCAGCACCGCGACCGTGTCGTCGTCGGCCGGCCGCTGGGAGCGGAACTCGAAGTTGGTCATGGTCCGGGTCGACATCCGCCAGTTCGGTGCCTGCACGCCGCCGGCGATGCCCTTGTTGGTCATAACATTCAGCCGATAGTCGGCCGGCCCGGTCGAGACCACCCACTGCCCGGACGCAAACGGGCTCTGGCCAAGAGACGTGCCGTTCTCGAACAGCGTCGCGAGGCCGAAGTCCCCGAAGTCCGAGCTGAAGGTGTAGTGACCCGCGGCGTCCCGGTAGTAGGGGAACGCCACGCCCATGAGGTTGGCCTGCCGCTCGCCCATGTGCGCCGGCCGGAAGTCGGCGCCGAGCGCGATGCCGGTCGGCACCGGCTGCTTGTACCAGCTCGTGCTCCCCTGCTCGCCGGCCCGGTACGTGGTCGGGCACCGAGGCGAGCACCTCAGTGAAGATCGGTCCGCTCATCGCCATCGGCTGCCAGGCGACGCCCGATGAGAAGTACACCGTGCGCCGCTGCGGCGACTCGACCGCCTGCCGGTTGCCGAGGAAGACCCGCGTGCCGTACGGCCGCACGGCCGTCGTCAGATCACCGAACGTGCCGCCGGTGCCTTGCGCGTACCACTGCTCGTCGACCGCGGCCACGTCCGAGTCGGCGGCGTCGAAGGACAGCACGTTCGGCACCTTGTGGTCGCTGGTCAGCGCCGGGTTGTAGACGTACGGGCTCTTCGCGATGCCGGCCCACGACAGTGTCACCGGGCCGGCGGCGAGCCGGGCCCGCAGCGCGGCGCCGGTCTCCCGCGTGACCGTGATGCCGGGCGTCGTGTTCGCCACACCGAAGAACGGGTTGAAGTAGAGCCGGCCGGGCGCGTCCTGGTCGAAGATGATCGCCTTGACGTCCAAGCCGGCCGCGGCGGCCAGCACCGAGGGGATCTGCCCGGTGGACGAGACCCGCGCCAGCGCCGCCTTGCCGGCCGCCTGGGGAAGGCGCGCCGCGATCTCGGCGTTGGTGCCGCTGCCCACGTCGACCAGCTCGGCGGAGCCGGTGCCGTCGAGTCGTCCGCTCCTGCCGGTCAGCTCCACCGGGATGGTGTCCCCGCCGGCGACGCGGAGCTTGAGGGCGGGGGCGTAGCCGCGCCAGAGCGTGTCGAGCGTGAACGTGCCTCGCTCCACCGGCTCGGTCGGCACCGCGTAGTACTCGTCGACCAGCTCGGAGGTCGACATCGACCTGCTCAGCACATTCCCGTTCCAGGTCCGTCCGTAGCCGACCGCGCCCGCCCGGACCTCCATCTCCCGGGCACCGTTCACGCGGTATCGCGACCCCTCCCGGGCGTCGAGCACCAGCGTGGTGTCCCGGGTCAGCTCGAACTCGGGCTCTCCCGCGAACGTGACCGACTGAACCGGTGCCGCCGCGCCGGTCGTGCCCTCGTCGCTGGTGGCGATGGCCGAGGCGATCGAGTATGTGCCGGGGCGCAGCTGGTATGTCACGTCGCTGCCGTTGAGGAACTGCCGGGTGCGCGCGTCGATGTCGAGGTTGACGATGTCGAGGAAGCTCCGGCCCGAGACGGCCGGAACCCCTCTGCGGTCGAGCACCTTGACGGTGAGCGTGACCGTCTCCGGCGCGAGCCAGAAGCCGACCGGGGTGGTCACCGACTCACCGGCCGAGGTGGTGGCGACGACCCGGCTACCGAACTCGCCGTACTCCCCGTCGAGGACCGGGAGCTTCGGCTTGACGCTGATCTGGGCGGTGGCGTTGCCGTGCGCGGGCACGGTGAGCTTGTGCGTTTCCAGCGTGAGCATCCCGCCGGGCGCCTTGCCGGTCGTCCTGCCCGACCACGTCCCCCAGCCTCAGGTCAAGCGTGACCGCAGCGTCCCCGGTGTTGGTGTAGGTCAGGTCCTTCGTGACGCTGGCCTGGTTCTGGTGCGGCCAGTCGAAGACGCCGAGGTTGGTCGTGCCGGGTCCGAACACCGTCTGGTCCAGCAGGTTCGCCACGTCCACCACGCCGGCGCCCTGCTCGTACACGTCGCCGGTGGCGTTCGGGCGGACCGCGGAGATCAGCGCGGCCTTGCGCTGCTGCGGGGTCCAGTCCTTGTGCAGCTGGGTGAGGATCGCCGCGGCGCCCGCGAAGTGCGGGGAGGCCATCGAGGTGCCCGACATCGCGACGTACGGGGTGTCGCCGGGCTGCCCCGAATCGGCCGCCATGATGCCCACACCCGGCGCGGCGAGGTCCGGCTTGAGCCGGTGGTCGGCGCCGAAGGTCGGGCCGCGGCTGGAGAAGTTGGCGGTCGCGAGGTCACGATCGACGGCCCCGACAGCCAGCACTCCGGGCGCGCAGGCGGGCGAGCTGACCGTCTCGCGCCGCCCGCTGTTGCCGGCGGCGACGACGAAGAGAGCGTCATCGGAAAAGCCGACAGCACGATGCCGATCGCCACCGCGAAGCCCATCTGCTGCAGCAACGAGATCGGCGCGAGCATCAGCACCCCGAACGTCCCGGCAAGGATCAGCCCGGCCGCCGCGACCGTCGGGCCGGCGTGTTCCACTCCGATAGCGGCCGCCTCGTGCGGCTCGTTGCCCTCCCGCGCCTCCTCACGAAGTCGGGCGATCATCAGGATGTTGTAGTCGGTCCCGATCGCCACCACGAAGAGGTAGAGGATGATCGGCAGCTGGAAGGTGATCCCGGGCTTGTCCTGCAGCCCTTGGAAGAGATAGACCGTGGCGCGCCGCGGTGCCGGTTGCCGGGTGCAGACCTGGGTCGTCTTGCCGTCGCGCGGGAGGCGCCGGCGCCTGCTCCGTTTTGAGAATCTTCAGCAGGTGTGATGCCCTGGTGTTCGACACGGTGTGGCCGGCGACGCGCAACGCCTCGGCCAGCGCTGCGCGGGTCAGTGGCCGCCCATGGGTGGCGAGCCGTTCGCGGACGCGCCTTGCCGCGGGAAGCAGCTCGTCAACACCGATGGAGCTGTGAGCTGGCCGTCTGCGCCGCGGTGGTCTGTGCCGGTGGCCCGGTCCGCCGGCATCGCGATGGTCCGGTCCGCCGGGACGGCGGTCCCCGGTGGGCGGGTGGACGGTCCGCGTGGGGACGGTCCGGTCCACGGCGGGTGCCTCGCCGTCCGGGCCGTCCTGCGATGGAGTGCCGGCCCTGTGCTGGTCCGCCGGGTGGGCGGTGGGCGAGGCGGCACCGGTCCGGCTGCTGTCGGACGGCGCGTTGGTGTAGCCGAGGGCGACCTTGACCATGACGAGGAACCCGAGCGCGGGCACAGCTGCGGCGATCCAGCCGATCAGTGACGGCTCGGCCTCGACAACCTGCGCGGCGAGGGACAGAGCGACCGCGCAGGTCAGCACACTTGCCGGGAACACCGCCGAGGTGCGGGCGCGTTTGCGGCGGCGCAGCTCCAGCCCGGAGGCGATGGACATCAGTTCCAGGACGATCGCGTCGGCCCAGGCCAACCAGCCTGGTTGGCCGTGGGCGGCGGCGACGTTGTGGACGTGGGTGAAGCTGGCAGCTCCAGCTGCCCCACCGATAGCAAGCATGATCACGATCTGGACGCCGCCCTCGACCCGGCTGGTCCATCGGCCAGCGTCGGGGTCAGGTACCGGTGAGGTCGTGGCGGACCACCTCCCCGGACCGGTCCACGGCGACGGCTGGTCCGCCAGCGATGGAGAGCGCGACAGATGGGCGGACGGTCCCGGCGACGCGGTCCGGGACCGTGACGAGAGGGGACCAGGCGCGGGTCGCGCACCGGCCACAGCGGGCGCGGGACGATACCTCTCCCCCGCGGCCGCCGGCACAGTCCGACAGTCTCACGGGTCTGTCAGGGGCGGCGCACCGGACGCTGACAGACCAGTGAGAGCGGCCGGATATTGCTGTCCCCCGCGCAGGCGAGGTACCGTCCGCGCCCGCCTGGCTGCGGCCGCGCATCACGCCACCTCACCGGCGTGACGCGGGAGGTCAGCGACATACACAGCCAGGTCGACCAGCCGCCGCCGCTGCCCTCCCCCGCCAGCCACGGCCCATACCGCCTCAGCAGGACACAGCCCCGCAGAGGCGGCCTGGTCGCGGGACCCGGTGGCGACCGGCACCGGTGGCGGCGTGTCGGCGAGCAAGCAGCGCAGGTTGGCCTCTCGGGCGGAGGAGTGCAGCCAGAACAGCACCGGCCACACCCGCCCGATCGTGGCGAACAGCTCCCGGTAGCCGCCCAGCTTGCCGGTCAGCACCGCGAGCGGCTCACCTCCGGTGTCGTACTCCAGAAACAGCGGAACCGTGAGGCCGTCCTCGGCCCACAGGCCGTAGCCGTCCGGGCGGACCCGCGGCTGGTAGGCGCGCACCAGGCCCGGATCCTGCAGACGGGTAAACGTCCCGGCGCGTAAGCACGCCGCCTCCGGCAGCCACTCGATAAGGTCAGTGCCGGGCTGGGTGCGGGCGTAGCCGGCCAGGTCGGTGAAGAAGCCGTTCACCCCGAGGCGGTGCGCCAGGCTGCGGCTGGACGTCCACCGCCGCCGCTCGGCACGGGCGTGGTCGCGCCGGGGTGGCCGCTCGTCACGGCCGGCAGCGACCACCTCTGCGCCGAGCTGGTCGATGACGTAGTGGTACGGGTACGAGCCGCCGTCGGCGCGCTGCGGCCGGAACCGGGCCACCAGCCGCAGCCGGTGCAGCGTACGCAGCCGGCGCTGACAGAAGTCCAGCGACGGAAACAGGGCGTGGGCGATCTGGAACGAGGTCAGCACCCCATGGTCGTAGAGCCAGCCCAGCAGCACCCGGTCCCGGTCGGTCAGCTGCGACTGCACCCGCAGAACCGGGTCATCCACCAGCCACCACCTCCTCCCCATGTGAATGCGGCTCCCCAGGGGGAGAGACCCGAGACCAGAGGGGTCTGTCGCGGGACAACCAGACGGTCCTGACAGACGGCGTGACCTGCGGTGTGAGAGGCAATTGGGGGTCAGTACGGGGGTCCGGCTGAAGACTGACGCCAACAGGGACGTCAAGCCTGACCCCCGAACGTGGGTCAAGCGGGGAACTGTCACCGCCACCGGTCATGGCGGCGATCGAAAGTACTCGGGAGAACAACGGAACTCCTTGTCGTGTCGAAGATGGGGTCGGCGCCGACGGTGCGGCACCGGGCGGAGCGGCGAGCCCCGCCCCGTCGGGACCGAGAGGCCCTACATCGGGCAACTGACGACCCGGGGACACGCCGGACCCGGCGGCCCGAGGTGGGGCAGGTGTGTGGAGATGTACGGAACCCGCCGTCCCGTTATTGGGGCGGCTATGCGGACGAGGTCAGCACCCGCCGCCGCAACCGTGACCTGAACGGCCGCGTACGGGAGATGCTCGGACAATGGCGAAGCGAGACGGCCGGGTCATGCCAGGAGGGCACCTGGGCGCGCCACGACGGGCAGGGCGGCACCTACGGGCTCACGCGCCGCAAGCGACGGCGGCCGGCTCAACTCGCCGGGAGAAGATCCTTCATCGCGGCCCTCCTGTCGCTCCTTCGGCGCCCAGTCGACGGGCCGGCTCAAGGCCGGGCCACAACGACAGCGAGCGCCCCTACGGAGCGTCCACGCATTGACCGATATGGCCCGGCGAACGAGACCGCCGCACGGGGAACGTGTATCCAGTACCGCTCGGCCGCGGTCCGCTGTCAAGGGCATTCCTTCGTAGCAACCTGACGCACGGTCTCGCGCCGCCAAGTCGATGTTGCTGGAGTGCGCTGAGCCACCCGGGCCAGGACCTGTTGGTCCGTCAATGGTCCTTGACGTCCGCACGGCGCGAGTGTGTCGCCTCTGCCGCGACGCTCTGCACGGCGTCGCCAGACCCGATGGCGCCTACGTTGCGGTGGCCATCCGTTGCCGGCCGAGCAGGAGGGGCAACTCGTGATCAACGCGGTGTTGTTCGACGTCGGCGAGACGATCGTGAACGAGACGCGGGAGCACGGCACCTGGGCGGACTGGCTTCGCGCGGTGTGGTTGGGCACGGCGGCGGCGCTGGTCACCCCGAGCTTCGGCGTCGGCAACCTCAGCATCGGCATGCCGCATGCCGAGTCCTTCACCAACGAGGTCGGCTCAGTCACCGGCCAACGGATGATCGAGACGCACGACCCGAGGGGAGCCGTCGCACCCGCTGAGATCCTGGCCGCCCCCGGCCCGGCCGACCAAGTGGTGGCCGCCGCCCGTACCGTGTCCGGGGTGGCCGAGGTGGGCGAGCCGGAGCGCTCGCCGGACGGCCGCTGGGTGCGTATCGCGGCGGTCCTGGCCCACACGCCAGACAGCGCGCAGCGCTGGACACCGTCGATATGGTGATGGGCGCGCCGCCCGCTACGCGTTCGCCACGCTCGCCGGCTCCGGCGGGACCTGCCGCCCCCTGGCCGGCCGCTCGTCGCCGTGGCCCGGCCACCACGCCCGGTGCCCGATCAGAGCGGTCAGGGCGGGGACGAAGAACATCGACATGACGAACGCCGACAGCACGATGCCGATCGCCACCGCGAAGCCCATCTGCTGCAGGAACGAGATCGGCGCGAGCATCAGCACCCCGAACGTCCCGGCAAGGATCAGCCCGGCCGCCGCGACCGTCGGGCCGGCGTGTTCCACCCCGATAGCGGCGGCCTCGTGCGGCTCGTTGCCCTCCCGCGCCTCCTCACGCAGTCGGGCGATCATCAGGACGTTGTAGTCGGTGGGCAAAGCGGCGGCGCCCGGGTACGGCGGCTTGCCCTCCTGGAACAGACCGTGCCGCGTACCTCGGTCTTCCCCATGACCACTCATCAGAACAGCCCGTCGGACGTTCTCAACGACGTCGATGATCCGGGGTCCTCTGTCAGCCCGCCAGTCGGACATAATCCGAGGTGTGCGCGACTGACGTGTAACACCACGGATCGACCCGGAGGGAGAAGGTCATGCCCCCGTACTCCCAGGACCCGGACGGCGAACTGCCGTTCGTCGACGAGCACCAGGTGCTCGTGTCGGCCCCCGCCTCGGCCGTGTGGCGTGCTCTCACCACGCAGATCAACCGCTCCCAGCTCGCTGGCGCCAGCGCCGGCGCCTACGGGCACCTGGTGGCCGCCGAACCCCGACGAGCCTCGGGGAACCTCCCCGACGAAGGCGCGACGCTGCCCGGATTCAGGGTCGCGGAAGCCGTGCCCGGACACCTCCTCCGGCTCGTCGGCCGCCACCGGTTCTCCCGGCACGCGCTCGTCTTTACCCTGGTCCCCCAGTCCGACGGGACGCTGCTCAGCGCCCGCACCGACGCCGAGTTCCCCGGCCTTCACGGACGGGTCTACCGCCTGTTGGTCATCGGTTCCGGCGGGCACCGCGTCCTGCTGGGACGCCTGCTCCATGCCGTCCGTCGCCAGGCCGAGGGCGAGAGCAGCCGTTGAGCGGCGACACCCGAAAACCACGGCGTCGGGTGCCGGAGCACCAGCACGGTTCCCACAGTGGAGACTTCTGGACCGGGACGTCACCTACCTCTGAGCAGTTGGAGTTCTCATGACAGTCGGCATTCCCGCACCGCTCGTCGCTGGCGGAGGCCAGGTGCTCCAGCTGTGCACACGGCACGGTGAGGCGGCAGCCCGGTACAAGCGGGTGCTGTTCAAGTCGAAAATGCCGCCGTGGACCTACCTGCTCATCCCGTTCGGGCTGCTGCCGTTCGCGATCGTCGTTACCGTGCTGGAGAAGCGGGTCAAGGCGCCGGCGTGGCCGTTCTGCGCGGGCTGCGCCAAGATGCGTACCGGCCGACTGCTCACCGGCATCGGCGTGGTGGCCTTCGCCATCCTGGCCGCGCTCCTCCTCGCCGCCGTGGCCCCTCAAGGTGCGTCGTACGTCGGTCCGATTGTGCTGATGTTCGTGGCGCTTCTCGTCGTGGGGCTGCTACTCGCCGCGAACGCGGCGTGGCCCGTCATCGCTTCCGGACACGTGTCGCGCGACGGCAGTGCGGTCGAGGTACGAAAGGCACACCCCCGATTCGCCGACCATGCCGCAGCGCTACAACAGTGGGTCGCGCAGCAGCAATGGGCAGCGCAGCAGCAGTGGGCCGCGCAGCAGGGCTACCCCCAGCCGCAACACGGGCAACCGCAGTACGCCCACCCGCAGTACCCGCCACAGCAGTACGCACCGCCGCAACACCCGCAGCAGCAGCAACAGGACGGCCTCGGCGGACCCACACCCTCCTGACCGGGACGTGGGACGATCTTGCCCTTGCGTTTCTCGCGGCTGTTGCTGCTGGTATCCGCCGTCACCGGTGTGGTGTCCGTTCTGGCGGCGCTGTTCTCCATGGGCCAAGCGTCATTGCGGTACGGCCTGGTCATGCTGCTCTCGGTGGTGGCATACCTGGTGGTGGCGGGCCCGCGACGCCCGCCCGGTCTAGGGCCATCCGAGATCCTGTTGGCGTGAAGCCCTGATCCGGGCGGGACCAGTCGTGCGCAGGATCGCTGGCCTGTGCTCGGTGAGGTGCCCGTGGCGGGTGCTACTGCCGAGGTCTCGGAACCCGGGGCGAGCGTCCGCGAAGGTCCATAGCCTGGCAAGCAGGAGCACGTCGGGGAAGCTGTCGGAGGACACCGTGACCAAAGCAGTCAGGGACGCTCTTGAGGGTGTCAGTGAGATCGAGCTGACCGTGACCGGCCGGAGGACCGGACGGCAGATCTCGCGCCCCGTGTGGTTCGTGCAGGAGGACGAGAGCATCTTCCTGGTTCCGATAACCGGCTCGGACAGCCAGTGGTACAGAAACGTACGACAGACACCGATGATCCAGGTGTCCTCGAACGGGATGGCGTTGAGCACGAGCGCCACCCCGATCACGGACGCCGACCGGGTCGACCACGTCGTGGACATGTTCCGCGAGAAGTACGGCGCGGATCAGGTGGAGGCGCACTACCCGAAGCACGACGTCGCCGTCCAGGTCTCGCTCATGTAGCCCGCGGTACCCGGCGAGCGCCACCGCGATGGCGTCGGACCAGATCAGGGCCAGCAGCAGCGCCACCCCGACCCCGAGGTCGAACGCCCCCACGTCGTGAACGAAGTGCTCGCTGGGCGCACCGGGGAGCCGGCCCGGAGGCCGGCTCCCCGCAGCAGACAGCGGTCAGGGCTACTCGTTCACCCGGCGGACGTCGACCTCGACGTCGATCCCGTGCTCGATGAAGACGTCGACAAACCGCTTGCCCCACTCCACCGCATCCTCCTTCGACCGCACCTCGACGAGCCCGAACCCGGCGATGAGCTCCTTGGTCTCGGTGAACGGCCCATCGGTGATGGTGGTCTTGCCCTTGGTGGCGGTGATCCGGGCCGACTCCTCGCTGCTCTTGCACAGCCCCTCGGCGGCGAGCAGGATGCCGGCCTTGGCGACCTCCTCCATGTAGGCGCCCATCGACTTCATGAACTCGGGGGTCGGCTCGAAGTTGCCGGGGACCTTCTCATCCAGTTTGTGCATCATCATGAAACGCATTTCAGTGGTTCCTTTCGGTAAGGGTGTGCACGGAAACTGCGGTGAGCCAGCCGAAGATGAAGACCGAGCCCAGCGCCAGCCGGACGCTGATGCTGTCCTGGTCGGGCCAGGCCATGACGACGACGGTCGCCAGGGCGCAGAGCACCGAGAACAGCGCCCAGCCCCGGGCGCCGAGCCGCAGGTACCGCCGGGCGAAGACCAGGCAGGCGATGGTCAGCGACCCGAAGGCCAGCATCGCCCCGACGCCGTGACCGACGGCGTGCCAGCTCAACGAGTCGGGCGAGCCTTCGGGCGCGCCGGCCGGCCAGCCCATGCTCGGGTCGGAGGGCATCGCCCCGGCGACGATCAGGCCGACGCCGAAGACCGCCACCAGCGCCGGGCCCCACGTCCCGGCCACCGACCCCCGCAGCACCCGTCGCAGCCCGGCGGCGCCGGCCAGGGCCAGCAACCCGGTGAGTACGAAGTTGGCGACCTGAATCCAGCCCAGCTCGCCGAGGGCGAGCAGGCTGAGCGGCTGCCGGCTCAGGTCGAACCCGTCCCGGGTGAGCACCTGCGCCGTCGCCACCACCCCGAACACCGGCCCGGTGGCGATCCCGGCGCCGAGCAGGGTACGGGTCGACACGGCGCCGGTGACCCTGGCCCGCGGCATCGTCGTACTGGTCATCTCGATCTCCTCGTCATCGGCTCTCACTGACGCGTCGATCGGGTCTGCCGGGATCCGACATCACCTCTCAAGATTTTTTCTGGCGGTCGCAGGCGGCGGCGCGATCGAGCAGCAGCGCCCGCTCCCGGGCGTTGCCCGTCAGGGAGGCGGCACGCTCGAATTCCGACCGGGCCTCGTCGTGGCGGCCGAGCTTGTCGAGCAGGTCGCCGAGCACGCTGGGCAGCAGGTGGTAGCTGGCGAGGGCCGGTTCGTCGGCGAGGGCGCGGGCCAGTTCCAGCCCGGCGGCCGGGCCGTCGGCGAAGGACACCGCGACGGCCCGGTTGAGTTCGACCACGGGCGAGGGCACGAGCCGGGCCAGGTCTGCGTAGAGGGTGGCGATCCGCGTCCAGTCGGTCTGGTCGGGGGTACGCGCCCGCGCGTGGCAGGCGGCGATCTCGGCCTGGAGGGCGTACGGGCCGGGGGCGCCGCCGACTGCTCGGGCCCGGTCGAGGGCGCCGAGCCCGCGGCGGATGAGCAGCTGGTCCCAGCGGCTGCGGTCCTGGTCGTTGAGGAGGACGGGCTCGCCGTCGGGGCCGGTGCGGGCGGCGGTGCGGGAGGCCTGGATCTCCAGCAGCGCGGTCAGCCCGTGCACCTCGGGCTCGTCGGGCATCAGTCCCTGCAGGATGCGGGCCAGGCGCAGGGCCTCCGTGCTGAGCGCCGGGCGCATCCAGTCGTCGCCGGCGGTGGCCGAGTAGCCCTCGTTGAAGATCAGGTAGATGACCTCCAGCACGGAGTCGATCCGTTCGGCGCGTTCGGCGAGGCTGGGGACCTCGAACGGCACGTGCGCGGTGGCGAGGGTCTGCTTGGCGCGGGTGATCCGCTGGCCGACGGTGGCCTCCGAGGTGAGGAAGGCGCGGGCGATCTCCTCGGTGGTGAGGCCGCCGAGCAGCCGCAGGGTGAGGGCGGCCCGGGCGATCGGGGAGAGGACCGGGTGGCAGGCGACGAAGATCAGCCGCAGCAGGTCGTCCTCGATGTGTTCCTCGAACGCGGCGTCGAAGTCGGGGATGAACTCGTCGGCGCCGAGGTCGCGGCCCAGTTCGGCGACCTTGCGGTCCTGGGTCTGCCGGCGGCGCAGCGCGTCGATGGCCCGGCGCTTGCCGACGGTCATCAGCCACGCGCCGGGGTTGGCCGGTACGCCGTCGCGCGGCCACGACTCCAGCGCGGCGACCAGGGCGTCCTGGGCCAGCTCCTCGGCCTGACCGACGTCGCGGACCAGCGCGGCGAGGCCGGCGATCACCCGGCCGGATTCCATCCGCCAGACCGCTTCGACGGTGCGGCGTACCTCGGACTCCCCCATGGCCACTCATCAGAGCAGCCCGGTCCGACGTTCTCAAGGAAGTAAAGAGTTCTTGACATCGCGTCTGCTCACCTTGACACTGACGATGTCAAAGATTCTTTACCCCGGGAGGTTCGGTGGCCTTCGAAGAGAAGCGCGCCTGGATCATGGCGCTGGTGTCGGTCGCCGCCTATGGCGCGTACGTGATGGTGGTCCTCGGCCGCGCGGACGGTGACCCGCTCGCGGACGTCCCCTACGCGGGCCCGCTGCTGACCACGGTGGCCGCGGCGATCGTGGCGTCGATCGTCCTGAACATCGTCGTCTCGATCGTCTCGCCCGAGGGCGCCAACGAGAAGGACCAGCGGGACCGGGAGATCCACCGGCTCGGCGAGTACATCGGCCAGTCCTTCGTGATCGTCGGCGGGGTCGCAACCCTGGCGATGGCCCTCGCCGACTGGGACCAGTTCTGGATCGCCAACGTCATCTACCTGTGCTTCACGCTGTCGGCGGTGGTCGGCTCGGTCGCGAAGATCGTCGCCTACCGGCAGGGATTCCAGTCGTGGTGAAGCCGACCCGGATCACCAACGCCATCCGGGCGCTGCGCTTCGCCCACGACGAGATGACCCAGGCCGAGCTGGCCCGCCGGGTCGGCGTGACGCGGCAGACCGTCATCGCCATCGAGCAGGGCCGCTACTCACCCTCGCTGGAGATGGCCTTCCAGATCGCCGCCGTCTTCGGCGTACCCCTCACCGACGTGTTCCAGTACCCGCAGGAGGAATCGTGAGAGCCATCGTCCAGGACCGGTACGGCCCGGCCGACCTGCTCCGCCTCGCCGACGTCGACCTGCCCACCGCCGGCGCCGGCCAGGTGCTCGTGCAGGTCCGCGCCGCCGGCGTCGACCCCGGCGTCTGGCACCTGATGACCGGCCTGCCCTACGCCGTACGCCTCGGCTACGGGCTGCGCCGCCCCCGCAACCGGGTCCCCGGCCTGGACCTGGCCGGCGTGGTCAGCGCCGTCGGGCCCGGCGTCACCGGGTTCACTCCCGGCGACGCGGTCTACGGCACCGGCGCCGGCAGCTTCGCCGGGTACGCCCTCGCCCCCGCCGACCGGCTCGCCCCGAAACCCGCCAACCTCACCTACGCCGAGGCCGCGGCCGTCCCCGTCTCCGGGCAGACCGCGCTCACCGCCGTCCGCGACGCCGCCCGGGTACGCCCCGGCCAGTGGGTCCTCGTCATCGGCGCCGGTGGCGGCGTCGGCTCGTACGCCGTCCAGCTCGCCCGCGCGGCCGGCGCGCACGTCACCGGCGTCTGCGGGCCCGGCAAGCTCGACCTGGTCCGCTCCCTCGGCGCGGACGACGTCGTCGACTACACCCGCGCCGACCTCCCCGACCAGCGGTACGACGTCGTCGTCGACACCGCCGGCAACCGGTCGCTGTCCCGGCTGCGCCGGGTGCTCACGCCGAAGGGGACACTCGTCCTGGTCGGCGGGGAGGCGAACGACGGGAAGTGGTTGCAGGGCTTCGACCGGCAACTGCGGGCGTTGGCGCTGTCACCCCTCGTCGGTCAGCGGCTGGTGCCACTGGTGGCCAAGGAGAGCACGGCGAATCTGGTGGCGTTGACGGAGTTCATCGAGGCCGGGCAGGTCCGGCCGGTGGTCGACCGGACCTTCTCGCTGGCCGAGGTGCCCGACGCCATCCGGCACGTCGAGGCCGGGCACGCGACCGGCAAGGTGGTCGTCACCATCTGACCAAGCATCTGTGAGCGTCACTGCGGCGGTTCTGGGTGGACTGCCATCAGGATCGGTGGCGGCGCATCGAGTGACTCGCCACGGATCTGGCCGCGGTTCGGTCCGAACCCTCGAAGGAGCACGAGGCCGTATGCCCATGTTGGCAGAGGTGGTAGACCCGTCATCGGGATCGTGGCATCCAGGGTGCGACGGCGACTGGAACCACTTCTTTCACCGATACAACGGCTGCTCCATGGTGGGATCGGCAGCGACCGCGTCGAGGAGCGGGTCAGCGATGAGCTGGTTGACCAGCAGCGCACCGGCAGCGATCCCGGCCCAGTGCGGATCGGCGTCCAGGGCAACGCACCAGGCGTGATCGGCAGGCCAGACGAACGCCGGTTCCACCGCATCGAGCCGGCACTGCCCCGGCCACGCCTCGGCGGTGTCCCACGTGCCGATCTCGGCCAGAGGCCCACGGAACAGCCAATACGCGCGGTGGGGCACCTCCACCTTCGGCGCCTGCAGGACCGAGGGCGAGGCACCGGACGTCGGTGCCAGTCCCGGCCGGGCGGCCGCCCGCCCGATCTGGTCCTCCAAGTTGTCGACGCCCGCGTACGCGGCATCGTCGTCGGTGACAGGCCCGGCGTTGGCGAAGCCTTCCCAGACACAGAAGTAGCAGTCGTCCGGGGTGGTGGTGCAGGCCGCCAGTAGCTCGAACAGCCTCGGCAGCTGATCTGTGCGCCAGTCCTCGGCCTCCACGTCGTTCTCGCTTTGGCCCGGGCGTACCGGATCAGGCAAGAGCCGAAGCCGCCCGTAGGCGTCCAAGCCGGCAGGGCCGAAGCACACCACCTGCTGCCACGGCAGGGTGGTGTGGACGATCCAGTCGGCGGCCGCCAAGTCCGAGCAGAAGGTGAGAGTCACCGTCCAGTTCTATCGCCAAACCCGTTCGGCCGCATCAACCACGCCAGGCATCCCCGCGTCGAGGAGCCGGGTCATTGTGACGGCCGCCGCAGCATCAGCAGCCGCAACCTGGCACGACAGGCACACTCCCGGCTCAGGCCCACTGTCCGCGGGCCGAACATGTTGGACTCGCCACTGGAGTGCACTCAATCCGCACGACCGCGCGCCGAGCACCGCCGCGCGTCCGTCGCACCGTGACGCCCGGTCGGCGGCAGTTGAGCGCGTTGCTCCGCTCGTCGGTCAGAGTCGCTCCGCGCGGCGTGGCTGAACCTGGACATCAGCGAGAGGGATGATGCGGACGTGGCCGATGACAGCGGTTATCTGCTCGACAATCAGCAGGCGGAAGCGGGGACGCGTTTTGGCGCTCTGGCGGCGCTGTTCAACCCTTCCACGTTTCGGCACATCGACGCGCTCGGCATCGCGGGAGGCTGGCGGTGTTGGGAAGTTGGCGCTGGAGGCCCCAGCGTGCCGTCCTGGCTCGCCGCGCGCGTCGGCCCGGCGGGGCACGTGCTTGCCACCGACATCAACGTTTCGTGGATGACCGCTGCCGCCGACGCCGGCTACGAGGTCCGCCGCCACGACGTCGGTGTCGAGCCGCCGCCAGGGGGCGGATTCGACCTGGTGCACGCGCGCCTCGTCCTGGTGCACGTTCCACAGCGTGCCGCGGCGCTGGCCGCCATGATCTCGGCTCTGCGGCCCGGCGGCTGGTTGCTGGTGGAGGAGGCCGACCCGATGATGCAGCCGCTGGTCTGCCCGGACGAGTCGGGTCCGGCCCAGCGGCTGGCAAACAAACTCAAGCGCGACTTCCGCACGCTGATGGCTCAGCGTGGTGTCGACCTGTCCTACGGGCGCACGTTGCCTCGGTTATTGCGCGGCGCGGGACTCGTCGACGTCGAAGCCGACGCCTCCTTCCCGATGACCGGCGCTGCCTGCACCCTGCTGGAGCAGGCCACCGTGGCGCAGATCCGCGACCGCCTGGTCGCCGCCGGCCTGGCTACCAACGAAGAAGTCGACCGGCATCTCGACAACGTCGCGGCGGGGTTTCTCGATCTCGCCACCTCGCCCATGATCTCGGCCTGGGGCCGGAAGCCTGCTTGAATCGCTCGGAAATCCGTACGATCGTCCACCGGCACTGCTACGGGTCCCGCCCTCACATCCTCGTCTCGGCATGACAGCGCACGGCGCCAGGCGCTACCAACGCGCGGACAGCGGCAGAACCGGATACCTGCGCCACCGTGATCCGACTCAGGCAGCTCCGGTATCGACCCGACCCGATCAAACCGACGCGTAAACCGGAAGCAACTCCGCCAACCCGGCATCCTGCGACCCGACCAGTTGCGCATCCACAACGACCAGCCCAGCGATCAGCAGCCGAAGCTACGACCCGCCGTTGCAGTATTAATGGCGGGTTTCCGGATTCGCCCTTGATCATCTCGGTGGCCAGGGTGCATGCTGAGCCGGTGAGAAAGCTCTACGTCGCAGCGCACGTCTACATGATCCTCGGCCTGGTCAGCGGTCTGGCATACCGCGAGATCACGAAGATCGAGCACTACAGCGGTGACACGCAACTCGCTCTGGTGCACACTCACCTGCTCGCGCTTGGCATGTTGTTCTTCCTGATCGTGCTGGCGCTGGAGAAGCTGTTTACGCTGACCGCCAACCGCCGGCTGTTCGCCGGGTTCTTCTGGGTCTACAACGCCGGACTCGCCGTCACGATCGCCGCCATGATCGTCCACGGGGCGCTGACGGTATACGGCCGTGACAGCGGCGACGCCATCGCGGGCCTCGCCGGGCTCGGCCACATCGCGCTGACCGTCGGCCTGATCCTCCTCTTCGTCAACCTCGGCAAGCGCGTGCCCAGATCCGCAGACCTGAGCGCCGTATCGCCGAACGAGCAGAAGCCAGCAAACGCGGTGGGCCAGGGAGGCATCCGGCCAACAGCGCCAGCCGAAGACAGTCGCGTCCCGTAGGCGAACGAGCGTTCCGGGCAGTCAGACACGTGAGCTGTCGCGCATGCCATCGGCGCGCAGGCGGCGGATGGTCTACGGGGTGAGCCAGCGGCCGAACATCTCCCGGGCGACCAGCACCTGCGCGAGGTCCGCGGGTTCGCGGTCGCCGAGCGCGGCGGCGACCGCGCCAGTGAATGCAGTCCCGCTGGGACCACCTGAACTTCGACCACCGCTGGCGACCGAGACCGGCCCCGCTAGGTCACCTGCCGGCGATCACAGCGCCTACAGCGGTGAGCCGCAGACTTCGACGCGCTGAGCCCGGCCGCCCTGACCGCGGCATGAGAGGTTGCTGGCATCTGAGGCACCGCCTTGGCCTCAACATCGCATCTCCTATGGGATGACGCAGTCCCATGAGCCTGAGACCACGGCGCCTGGGCAGGTTCGCCGAAGAACGCTGTCCTCGCCGAGCACCGAGAACCCGTCATTACTGCCCGGCCAGAACAGGGCGACACGACGGCTACTTCCAGCCGCTTCGAGAAGGCGGTTCACCTCAGCGGCGGGCTCGACAGAGCAGTCCATCCATGGGTCTTCGGTTGCTGGAACTCCGGGCTCGTCCTCGGCGAACGCGTAGAGATTGAGCATCGTTCCGTTCACCCGCACTGAGTAGCCGGCCGAGCCCACTTCGAAGGGACCGGAGACAGTAGCGACTCGGAGTTCAACGCCACAGTCGTTTAGCGGCCCCGCCATATTGCCCAACCACGCCTCGACATCTCCATCGGCGAGATCCTCACCATCCGCACGCCAGGCGCCGCCAGCGGTCCACGTCACGTCTTCGCCGGAATCCAAGGCCCGGATCAGCGCGCGCTTCTGATCTTCGGAGGTACCCGACCACAACCCAGCGCCCTCCAGCGCATAGAGGAGTTCTTCGAACGGAGTCACGACGGTCATGATGCCCCAGCCACCGGCCCGGCCAAGTCCGCTGGCCCGCGTAGGCCCACCCCAACCGGCACTGACGGTGGCACGAAATAGGTTGGCGACATGCCCCGTCAGCGGCAGATCCGGATATTCGATCATTGCCGGGATGGACGGCCCGGCTCCAGCGATCGATGCTCGGGCCGTCCGCGTTGGACGGCGCCCACGAGTCGGTATCGGGCCTCAGCTCTCATCGTCGCCGATCTCGCGCAGCGTGCCGTCCGGCATCATGCGGTAGCGGCGTGGCGGTTTCATGTTCTGCAGGATTCGTTGCATCCTGGCCTCGCGTTCCGCCTGTTCCCGGCCGGTCGGGTCGGCGACCCGGAAGCCGTGCAAGTGAATATCGAACGGATCGATGTCGTCCGGGTGGGGACGGCCCTCGAGGATGAAACCGAACAGCGCGCGCAAGGCCTGCTCACCCAGGTCCAGTGGGTGGAAGGGAAGAGGGTACGGATCCTCGGAGAACATCGGCTCGACCGGATGCTCGCCCGCCCAGTACGGCAGCTCGAAGTCGTACGGTTCGCCGATGTCCTCCCCGATGCCGGCGTCCGGGGAGAGGCTCAGTGAGCGGACGAGCTCGCCGTTCTCCCACACCGCGAAGCACAGCCAATCGGAGGCCGAGTGCATTCCGTGCATGATGATCCTCCGGTCCGCTCCGGCCCAGAGCAGCCCGGCCGGCAGCTGCGACGGGAGATCGCAGACGAGCCGGAGGTCGCAGAAGAGCTCGGCGCCGGCGAGGACGGTCGCGTAGCTGGTGTCGTCCGGCGGATAGCTGTGGTCACCGACCGAGCCGTCGCCGATCGGTGTCACCTCGTAGCCGGGATGCAGCTCGCGCACGAGGTCGATGACCTCCGCCGGGTCCGACCGGACCGCTCCCCACAGAGCAGCGCGCAGATCACCCTCGGCGAAAGCCAGCAGTGCGGTCTTCGCGCCCATCGATCTCTCGCCTCCAGCGTAGATGATCACCGCAGACTACGGCGGCTCATCCTCGCCCCGGTAGAGGTGCTGCACGGTCCGCCCCCGCTCGACGCCGGTCGCAGCGGTATCCGCTCTTCGGCACGACCGCGCACCGGGCGCTGCCGCTCACATGTCACGTACCGTGACGCCGGTCGGCGGCACGACAGTACGTTTCTCAGGAGGCGTCGAACCATGGCTTGCCAGCTGCCCAGTGCCGTACCCACCCAGCAAACCCCGGGCTGGCGGTGGTGTAACCGAACTCCGCCCCGAATGGAACCGCGCCCTCACCGCTGATGTTCCAGATGTGGCCGCGATGTCGGCCGCTCACTATCAGGTGCCAATACATCCCACAGCCATCCGTGCCGAGCACGACCGATCCGTGGTTGAAGACTGGGTCGAGCAGCGGCTCGATCTCCTCGTATGGTCGGGGATCGTCCTCCCATAGCCACCCCTCAGTCAGCGGGAAGGGCGCGCTCAGGTTCCGGACCTGACGGCCGTCGCCCCAGTCGTCGGGCATCTCCGCGACGCCTACAAGGCCGTAGTCCGGCGGTCCGGAGAAGGATCCGTCCGTGATCTCGGCGACGAACGTCCGGTACGGCTCCGGCAGAACGGTGCCGTGCTCTGCTTCGTAGACGTGTACCCCTGCCCAGCCCAGAGCCGATTCGCCAGCGTCATCCACGCCGAAGGCGGTACGGAGCTCGATGAGGTCGTCCGGGTGGGCGTACTCGGTGTTCATGCCGCCGTTGATACCACGGTCTCTGCCTCACGGTGTACCGGCAGAGTCGACCGTCCTGCAGCGAATTCGACGGCCGCGCGACCAGCGGCTATGACAGGACGCCCGTCAGACGGGCGCCGTCGGTTGATGGGGACAATGTCGCTGTGAACGGGGACCAACTGATCGTGGCTGGCTACGTCCTGGCGGTGCCTGCACCTCGGCCACCCGGTCAGGAGCACGTGCTACCCGAGACGTTCCTGACGGTCAGCGACTGTCTCATGAGCGACCTGCCCCGACCGGAATTCTGGGATTGGTACGTCGACCGCCAGGAGGCGGAGCGTGCGCGGATCCGTGCCCCACGCGCCGAGATCGTGACAGTGGCCATGACCTTGGAAGACGCCCTCAAATCATGCCGGAGCAGGGAGGTCCGGAACAGCCGTACTTCGACCTGCTCAGGGCCCAATCCCGGCTCCCTCCAGGGGCGTCGGTGATCGGCTATGAGTTGGTTGGCGCAGAGGTGTCGTTGGACTTCCACTCGTGGCACTGCCACGGGTTCGCGACTGAGGCCTTCGACGAGCTTCGGGTGGAGCTCAACGAGTTTGGCTTGATCAACACCTACGAGCAGGCGACCCGAGTGTTGACGTGGATGCTCGGGCAGCCACCAGAGAATCAGCCTGCGCCGGTCGAATGGATAGTCGTGGCGCTTGCCCGGTCGTAGATCGCATCAGCGACCGCGCTGGGAGCCGACGTCCTCAATTCGGCACGAGCGCGCACCTGATCAAGCGGTGTGACGACCAACGGCACTGCGCGGGCTTAGAGCCGAACCCACTCTCCGAGTCGTTCGGCTGGAGCGCCATCGATGAAGGCAGCGATCGTCGCCGTTGCCTTGGTCACGCTGGAGACGAAGTCACCCGAGAATGTGCAGTCGTCGCCGAGCACCGGGACTTCGACGGTTTTCGTCGCGGGCAGCCCGCCATCCCCACGAAGAAGGCGGCAGTCGTCTGGGGACTCAAACAGGTGCATGACTGCGTAGTCCCCTCTGAACGAGAACGTCAACAGGGGGTAGTACGCCTCGACGCGGCGTACCTCCGTGTATCCCTCTCCGGCGCTCAGAAGGTGCTGGAGCCGGGACATGAAGCCGTCGACGTCAGACCGGGTTTCCGTGGAGGCCGGGTCGCCACTTCCAGGATCGGTCGCGATCCATGCCACGTCCATGTGTGTCTCCAGCAGGGGAGTCAACGCGTCGCACGCAGCGTCGCACACGAGCGCACAGAGAACGCTGTCTTCGGCATGTGCGTATGCCGGCCGAGTCAGCACTTCGTGACGCCGCGTAGCACGCGGAACGCGGCAGATCCGTGCATCTGTCACGGCCAGGGATGAGGCCGCAGAGACCGCTCCGGCGGACCGAACACAACCGCGCCGATGTACATTCCGCGTGTGGACCGCGTTCACCTTGCCCGCATCCTGCACCGGCCCGACAGCACCTGGCCCCAGTAATGCGAGTCGGCGAATAGCCAACGCTCGTCGTGCGGTGCCTCGGCGGGCGCGGGCTCGCCCGCGAAGTACGCCGCCAGCTCCGCGTCGCCTGCCCCGGCCAGCCAGCGCTGGGCCGCGCGCAGCGCCTCGGGGGGCGGCACCGGGCCGCACGGTCCGGCACGCCCAAGAGCAGCTGATAGCGCTGCATGAGCGGCCCCGGCAGGTCTGCGACCGGCCATAGGGTGCCGATCACGCATCCTGCGCCGGCTCGCAGGAAGCCTGCGGGCAGGTTGACCGTCTCGTTCGGCAGCCGCCGGACGTCGGTCACGGCCGTCTGGCATTCCCGATATCCGCCGCTTGCCACCGGATCTGATGACACCCTGAACGCGGGAGTGCGGTCGCGAGCCCAGGAGAGGCGGCATCGGGATCACGGTGAACGGCTTCTGATGCGTACCGCGTTGATCGTGTTGGCCGCGCTGGCGGCGGCCGTGGTCGTGGACCTGGTCTCCGGCGTGCTGATCCGCCGGGGTGCCCGTGGCCGCTACAAGTGGCTGCTGGAGCCGCTGCGGCACGCCTGCCGCCGCCCGGCGGCCGCGATCCTGCTGGTCGGGGCGCTGTACTACGCGCTGCCGCCCGGACCGGCCGAGTGGCAGCGTTATCTGCGGCACGCCATCCTGCTGGTCCTGGTCGCCGTCAGTGCGTGGCTGGTGATCAAGGCATTGCAGGTCGCCGAAGCGGTCGCGTTCAGCCGGCTGCCGAGCGATCCGGTCACGAGCCGGCGGGTCCGGCGGGCCCGGACCCAGATCCGCCCGGTGCGGCGGCTCACGGTGGCCGTTGTCACGGTCCTCGCGGTCGGCCTGATCCTGACCACCTTCCGGCCGGTACGCCTCTTCGGCATCTCCATTCTGACCTCGGCCGGGGTGGTCGGCGCGGTGATCGGCCTCTCCGCCCGAACCGCGCTCGCCAACGCGTTCGCCGGCATCCAGGTCGCCTTCGCCGACGGGCTGCACGTCGGCGACGCGCTGGTGGTGGACGGCGAATGGGGCCGGGTCGAGGAGGTGAAGCTGACCAACGTGGTGATCCGGCTCTGGGACGACCGGATGCTCATCCTGCCGACCACGTACTTCACCGAGCGGCCGTTCCAGAACTGGACCCGGAACGAGTCGCGGGTAATCGGCAAGATCCAGCTACATGTCGACCACACCGCCGACCTGGACGACCTGCGCCGGGAGGCACGCCGACTGGTCGAGTCCTCACCGCTGTGGGATCGAGACCGGTGGGTGCTCCAGATGGTCGACGCCACCCCGCAGACCGTGGTCATCCAGGTGCAGGCCTCGGCCGCGGACGGCGCCAGCGCCTGGGACCTGCGCTGCGACCTACGCGAGGGACTGATCCGCTACCTGCGCGACCAGCACCCCCAGTGGCTGCCCCGCACCCGCAGCCAGTACCAGCCCTGACCGGCGGGTCCGGCGTGGCCGCCCGGGCGCCGGTGCCCGGCGGTGTCGACCCGGCCGCTTGGCGGGTCGGCTGACCCCATGAACGCACTGATCTCGGCAGTACCGGGAGTGGAAGCAGACCGGTCACTGTCTGCCACGCGCGACCTGCGGCAGATGAGGGCACGTGATTTTGAACGTGGGCGGTGACTCGGCAGCTCGCGGTGTGCCCGGCCACCGACCGCGCCACTCAGCCGATCAGGCTCAATGCACGTTCGGCGAGGCCCGCAGGGGCGGTGGCCGGGGAACCGGCGTCGAACGGTGGTTCCGGGTCGTACTCGATCGCGAGCTGCACCGTCTGCGCCGTGACAGCGTCATTGGCCTCGGCCAGCAGCGTGAGGGCCATGTCGATGCCCGACGAGACGCCCGCCGCCGTGACGACCGTGCCGTCTACGACCACTCGCTCCCGCACCGGTGTGGCGCCGAAGTTCGCGAGGCGCTCGACCCAGCCCCAGTGGCTCGTCGCCCGATGGCCCGTCAGCAGGCCGGCGGCGCCTAGCAGGAACGAACCGCTGCACACGGAGGTCGTCCACCGGGCGTGCTCGTGCGCGCGGCCGATCCATCCGATCAGTTCCGGGTCGGACATTGCCTCGCGCGTGCCGGGGCCGCCGGGTACGAGAATCATGTCCGGACGCGGCACCTCGGCGAAGGCGGCGGTGGCCTGAAGGGTAAGGCTGCCCCGGTCATCGACGACCGGTCCCGGCTCGGCGGCCACGAACGTGACTGTGTAGCCCGGCGCGAAGGCCAGCACCGTGTACGGCCCGACGGCGTCGAGCGCGGTGAACCGGGGATAGAGGGGTATGGCGACGTGCATGATCAGCTTCCCTTCGTTTGGAACCGGCGGCGATAGTCGCCGGGGGAAATCCGCCAGTGCCGGCGGAAGACGCGGTAGAGGGTCTCCGGTGCGCCGAGGCCGCTGTCCTGGGCCACCCGGTCGAGGCAGTGGCCGGTGACCTCCAGCAGCCGCCGGGCCGTCTCGGCTCGGCTCCGTTCGACGTACCGGCCGGGTGACAGCCCGGTCTGATTGCTGAAGACGCGGGAGAAGTGGCGCTCGCTCATCCCGACGCGCCGGGCCAGGGCGGGCACGCTTAGGTCTTCGGTGGGATTGGCCTCGATGAACGCCTGTAGGTCCCGTAGTGGTTCGGTACGCGGGGCCGCGGCGCGCATCGGCGTACTGAACTGGCTCTGCCCACCGGGACGGTGCAGGTAGACCACGAGGCCGCGAGCGACGCTGCGGGCGAGCGCGTGGCCATGGTCCTCCGCCACCAGGGCGAGCGCAAGATCCACACCCGCGCTGACCCCGGCCGACGTCCAGACGTCGCCGTCCTTGATGTAGATCGGATCGGCGTCCACCTCGATGTCGGGATACCGCACACCGAGCTCGCCGGCCACCAGCCAGTGCGTGGTCGCGCGCCGGCCGGTCAGCAACCCTGCCTCAGCGAGAAGGAACGCGCCATTGCAGACCGACGCGACGCGCCGGGCATTACCGGCCAACCGAGCGATTCCAACGATCAGTTCCCGGTCGCCGAGGTGTTCCGGCACCGATGGCCCGCCGACGACCAGCAGCGTGCCGATCGGCCCGGTCACCTGGTCGAGCGCAGTCTGGGCCACGATGGTGATCGCGTTGCCGGCCGGTACGGCCCCGGCCCGTACGGCCGTCAGCTCCAGCCGGTAGCCGCGCTCTCCGGTCAGCAGGCTCGCGGTCGCGAACACATCGGTCGGGCCGGCCAGATCAAAGAGCTGGAAACCCGCAAAAGTCACCACCACAACGCGTCTGTGCACGCCAGTTATCCTGGCCAGCGACTCGATCTGGCGTCAACGACGCAGTTATTGCAGATTACACCAGCCGCGCGAGCGGACTCCCGAACCTGGGAGGTGTCAGTCACCGAGGCCGAAGCTGGTGCGCGCGGATCGCGGCAGATCCGCGCACCGCTGCAAGCTCGGTCTCAGGCACGGTAAGGCCCATCAGCGCAGCCGTTCGTTGCTCGCCGAGGTCGCGCGATGACCGTACGATGCACCTCATGTTGAGCAAGATCATCGGACATCGGTGGATGTTCCTCGTCAGCGTGCTGTGCACCGCCGTTGCCCTTGGATCGCTCCTGCAAGCGCAGATCCCGATCGTCTCCGTTGTCTGCGCAGCGCTGCTCGCCCTTCTCACGATGTCGCTCGCCGTCGCCGGCATCGTCGCGTCATCCGCGCGCCGGCCCGCGACCTTCCTGCCACACCCAGGCGCCTTCGCCGCGCCGCCGCACGGTGGCTATCTCCTGTCGACCGGCATGCTGACCGTCATCACCGTGCAATCGTGGGTGTGGGCCGCCGAGCGCGCCCACCGCGGCCTCGGACCCGACCGGCTGCAGATCGCCGTCGCGGCACTGCTGCTTCTCCTGCTGCCTTTGGCGTGGTACGGCGCACTCGGAAGGTTCGGTATGATCCTCCGCCCCGACGGCATACTCGACCGACAACCCCTCGGCTCAATTTTCGTACCGTGGGAGGCAGCCCCCACCGCTCGGCCCGCCCGTCACGGCGTCAAACTGGGCCTCGCCCACCCCGAACTGCTCGTACGACGCGGAATCCGGCCCGGAACAATTATCGCGACCGGAGCCGACCCTGCCTTCACCGCCCGAGCGATCAACATGTACACCGCGCGGCCCGACTACCGCCCGACGATCGGCACCCACGACGGGCTACGGCACCTACCCGATCACTGACCGCAGCTGCCAACATGATCGGCAGCGCGCTCATCGGCAGATCAGGATGCCGAGCGGTAGCGGCCGCCGTCACGCTCTGCCACGCGCGGATCGCGGCATGAGCGGACAGCGCGTCATCGTCAAGATGGTCGGCCGGCGTACCGGCCGACCATCTTCGTTCGGGTTTCCGCATCGATATCGTCCTGCGGCACGGCGCGATCATTGCCGAGGGGTGCGACACCTCGGCGGCTGGGGTCAGCCCGCGCTGAGGTTGGTGCGGCGGACGATTAACCAGACGGCGGCGAGGGCCACCGCGGTCAGGCCCAGGTAGCCGGCCGCGACGATCAGATGGAAGTCGGGGATCCGGCTGCCCGGCTGGTACTGCAGGTGCTGCAGGAGATGGTTGTTGGAGTAGCAGGAGAGCATCGTGCCGGCACCGTTGTCGGGCGGGCAGAGGCGTTGCAGCTCGACGCCGCTGAGCTGGCGTCCCGAGGCGTCGAACGCGCCGGACGGACCGTCGCTACCGTAGTCGATCATGCCGCCCTTGACGACCAGGGCGTTGTCGCGCAGCAGGCCGCCGTCCGGCCCGCCCACTTGTAGGTGCGCGGATAATGGCTTCATGAGGGTGGGGTAGCGCCACTGGACGAGGTAGGTCAGGCCGATGAAGCCCGCGATCACGCCGAACACGGCGGGGAGCGTGCGTTTGATCGCGGCGCCGAGTGCAACGCCGACCGCGAACCAGCAGATGCTGATCGCGACCGGCAGCATCCCGGTGTTCAGGAACGGCACGTAGTTGAAGAGGTTTCCCGGAGCGACCTGGGTTTCCAGGTGCGCAAGGTGATCGTTGACGCCGGCGACGGCCGTGGTCACAGTCGTCACGAACAGGCCGAGCAAGCCGAGCTTGGTCCACAGCCAGCGCGTCGGGGAGACGTCCTGGCTCCAGGCCAGCAGCAGGGTTCGCTGCTCGTGCTCCCTGGTCAGCACCGGGACGCCGATGAACACGCCGATCAGCAGCGGCATGTACTGCACCAGCCGCGACAGGGCACCCAAGGTCAAGACCAGGCTCGAGGACCCGGCGAGCCGCTCGCCTTGCGGGGAGTTCTCCGGGCAGTACGCGTTGTGGCACTGGTGCCACAGGTCAGTCAGTTCCATGGACAGGTAGGTCATCCAGCCAACCAGGACCGCGGCCAGGACGAGCATGCCGATCAGGGTCCAGCGGTGCTGGCGCCAGGTCAGCCACAGCAGACCGCGGACGCCCCCGGCGGACCTGAGATCGTCCTGGCGCTTCGTGGGGGCGGGCGCTTGGGTGACCGGGCTCATGCTGCTGTCTCCAGATCATGGTGTGCCTTGGACGATGCCTTGAGGTAGGTCAGGATCAGCTCGTCCAGGGTGATGGGCTGGGCGGTCCAGCCGGGGGCGACGACGGCGTGCGCCGTCGGTGGCGCTGGCTGCCGGAGGACGAACGTGGACTGGCGGTCAGTGTGCTGCGCCTGGACGATCGCGCCCGGGCCAGGTGGCTGGTCCGCGCGGGGTCCGGTCAGCCGCACGTGGCTATCGAGCAACTCCTCGACATCGCCGGTGAGCACGGGCCGGCCCGCGTCGAGCAGCAGCAGATGGTCACCGACGCCACTGAGCTCGGCGATGATGTGGGTCGACAGCATGACGGTCATGTCGCCGTCGGCGGCCTCCGCCATGAGTTCGCCGGTCACCTCAGTGCGGGCCACCGGGTCCAGGTTCGCGAGGGGCTCGTCCAACAGCAGCACCGCCGGGCGGGAGCCCAGGGCGACCGCCAGCGCGACCTGCGCCCGCTGCCCGCCGGACAACTTGCCGCAGCGCCGGTCCAGGGGGATGTCGAAGCGCTGAAGCCACGACAGCGCCCGCCGCTGGTCCCACACGCGGTTCATCGACCTTCCGAAGCGGAGCATGTCCGACACACTGAAGTCCCGGTACAGCGGCTTGTCCTGGGCCAGGATCGCGACCCGGCTCCCGGCAGAACCACCCCCGTTGGTGGACCTGCCCTTCACCATCGGTCGGCCGTGGACCAGCAGCGAGCCGCAGGTGGCCGCCAACGTACCGGCGATAATGCTCATCAGCGTCGACTTGCCCGCGCCGTTCGCGCCGACCAGCGCGATGATGCGGCTGGCGGGCAGTTGAAAGCTGCACTCCCGTAGCGCCCAGACGGTGCCGTAACGCCTGCCCACGTCGCGGGCTTCCACGGCGATGGACTGCTCATTCATGCGGCGCCCTCCTTCTTCTGGAACCCAGCGCCCGGTGCCGGTTCTGCCTGCGTCCGGTCGCCGCCAGCCTGGGTACTGCGCGCCGAGTTCTCCGCGATCACCGAGGCGAGCAGCGCTTGGACGTCCTCGTCCTCCAGACCGGCCTCGCGGGCCTGGCCGAGCCACCGGGCCAGGCTGCTGCGTAAGCGGGCCATGACATGGGGATCCGCGTGGCCGAGCGTTCCGCTGACGAAGGTGCCCGCTCCCTGCCGCGCCTCCACCAGGCCGGACAGCTCCAGTTCCCGGTAGGCCTTAAGCACCGTGGTCGGGTTGACCGTGCACGAGGTCACCACGCTGCGCACGGTGGGGAGTTGGTCCCCGGGCTGCAGCGTCCCGATCCGTAGCCCTTCGCGCACCTGCCGCACCAGTTGGGCGTAGGCGGGGACGCTGCTGGACCGGTCGACATGAAAGTTGATCACCTAGTGGTCCTCCTTATCCGCTCCGGGCATCGCAGATTGTTCTGGTAAAGTAGAACACCAGTTAACCAACATGGCAAGGACGTGCCCGAGCGGCTGGCGGCATCGAACGGCTCGCCCCATTGCCTGCCCGGCCGCGGTCGCTCTATCGGCCGGCAGTCCGCAGCTTCAGACGCTCTGTCCCGCACCCTGACCGGTCGCGCTGCTGATTGCTGCTGGGAAGTCCAACCCGATATGCCGGCACGACCGGTCGCGGGCCGCGCAGTCATGAGGTCGGGCATGCACTCCGGCGGACGACGCAATATGAGTTCGGGCGTGGCACAAAGGTGCGGCCCTCGCCGCTCGACCGTACGACGCCCGCACATCGGCAAAGTCGGACGTTGCGGGAGCGGGGCTGAACGCGCGCGTCGCGGCAGAGGCGGATGTCGCGGCGCCGGCTTGGTAGTGGCTTCACGGGACCAAGCGGCGTGGATTGGCCCTCGCCGTTGATGGTCCTCCGCCTTATGGTCGTGACCATGGAGATCCTGCGCTACGTCGCGTTCAGCGCCGACCCGGCGGGCGGCAACCCGGCCGGTGTCGTACTCGACGCCACCGGGGTCGGCGACGCCGAGATGCTGCGCGTGGCCGCTGACATCGGCTACTCCGAAACGGCGTTCCTCGTGCCTCGCGGCAACGGGAGCTTCGAGGTGCGCTACTTCAGCCCGTTGGCCGAGGTGCCGTTCTGCGGCCACGCGACCATCGCCTCGGCAGTCGCCTACGCCAAGCGGCATGGCCCGGGGGTCCTGCACTTCGACACCCGAGCCGGGCTGGTCGAGGTTTCCACCGACGTGGCGCCGGACGGCACGACCACGGCAACGCTGATCAGCGTGGAGCCGCAGACCCAGCCCATCGCTGCCGATGATTTCGCGGCGCTGCTTGAGGCGCTGCGCTGGGCACCAGGCGACCTCGACGCGACGCTGCCGCCGCGAGCCGCCTTCGCCGGCGCCTGGCACCCCGTCGTGGCCGCCGCAAGCCGGCAACGGCTGGCCAACCTGGACTACGACCTGAACGCACTGGCCACGCTGATGGCGCAGCGCGACTGGACGACGATCGACCTGGTGTGGCGCGAGTCTGCTCACGTATTCCACGCGCGCAACCCCTTCCCACCCGGCGGTGTCCTGGAGGACCCCGCCACCGGCGCCGCAGCTGCAGCTTTCGGCGGCTACTTACGCGAGCTTGGGCTGGTGGCGCCACCCGTGACTGTCACCGTGCACCAAGGTCAGGACCTGGGCCGTCCCAGCGTCCTGACGATCGGGATCCCCGCCGAACCGCGAACCGGCATCGCGGTGACCGGCGCCGCCGTTGTCCTTGCCGGATAGCGATGCGGACAGTGCCTTACGAAGCAGCGCCTGCCTCCGAATTGCTCCTGGACGATTCAGCCAACGCACTCGTCACGGCAATTCCGGTCGCCTCGCGCGCACTGTCAGTGCCATGACAGCGCGTTTTCCAGGTCGCTGCAGGAGCTTGCGAACGTAGGGGCGCGCCCTCCCTTTTGGGGAGGTAAAGGAGCTGAAAGGGATCCTTCCGGATGGTGGACGGCGGCGGCGCGGATCAGGAGGATGTCGTCCTCGCCGGCGGCATCGGCAACGGCGGAGCGGTGGCAAGGGTCGGTGAAACGGTGCGCCGTCCGGCCACGAGGTACTCGCCGCTGGTCCGGGCCGTGGTCACGCATCTGGAGGCGGTGGCCTTCCACCCCGTCGGTCCCGAGACACGGAGGTCAAACGCCCGGTCATCGGCAGAGTCGACCGCGGGCGCCGAAACATCCAGGACCGTCAGCCATCGACGTTCCCGGAACAGCCACTCGTCGGCGTGTTCCCATAGGACCTTGAGCCGGGGCGGAGGAACCCACTCCTCCTTACCCTCGAACTGGTCATCGAGAAACCGGACCAGGACCCGCGGGGGACGCTTAGCGCCGATCCGAAGCAGCTCAACTCGGGCGCCACCACGGTGTAGCGGCATGTGCCCGGCAGGCGCCTCACTCCAAAGTCTGCTGCCACCGATGTCATCACCTGCTCGGGTCGCCGGGATTCCTCGAAGCAACAATCTGTGCAGGTCAAATCCACTCTCGCCGACTCCGACGGGCATCGGGACGGCGGCTCGGGCCGACCCATAGACGCATGCACGTCCATAAACGAACGCATTTCGACGACCCTGCAGAGGGCCCGTGCGTGATGAGACCGACCCGGTCTGGTCGCCACGCTCATGGAACAAGCCCGCCCCGACAGTTGCCCGGTGGTGTGGCCTGCCTACCGGACACGGCAAAAGCAGACGCGCTCCGCCACGTCGCTACTGACCGCTGAGCACGGAACTGATAAAGGTGAGGAGAAGTGCCGCGGTCCGCGGCGGATCCTCGAGCATGGGTGAGTGTCCAACGCCCGGCAGCAACTCGACTCTCGCGCCCGCAACGGCGCGGTACAGGGCGGCGGATGAGGATCGCCACCTCTGGTCCTGCTCGCCGAAGATCACCAGCAGTGGTTTGCCGAGTGCCGTGAGCCGATCCGGGAGCGGACGCTGTTTCAGATAGTCGTCGGACGCCCGCGATGCCGCGGTGAGCGAGTGGTAGGTCATGCCGCGCGTGTCGTCGACGAGCTGCTGCGGGATCTTGAATCCCGGGGCGAACGCGGTGCTCAAACCCCGGCGGATGATGCCGTCGGTTCGAAGTCGCCACAATAGTTGCCCCACCGCCGGGACGAAAATGAGCTGGCCGACGGGCCCGTCCGAGATGAAGCCGTCCATGCGGGGTCCGGTGTCGATGAGCGCTAACGCGGTCACCAGGTCGCCTCGTTGCTCGGCGAGGGCGGTGGCGACGTAGCCGCCGGTGGAATGGCCGATCACTATGGCGTGCTTGACGCCGAGCCGGTCCAGTGCCTGGCCGACCCGGCGTCCCTGCTGTGGGATTGCGTAGCCGCCGCCAGCCGGTTTGGCGGACCGGCCGTGCCCGAGCAGGTCGATCCGGATGACGCGATAGGACGTCGCCAACATCGGAACCACCAGATTCCACCAGCGGGTTGAGCTGCCGAGCCCGTGGATCAGTACGAGTGCCGGGGCGTCGCGGGGTCCGTCCTGGCTCACGTAGATGTTCCCGCCGTCAAGAGGCAGGGTCGAGTTCCCGCTGGCGTCGGCGTCCTGCCAGTCCACCATCGCCGTGTTTCCCAGGAGCAGCCCGACGATCGCGAGGAGGGTTGTTGAGGCGATGATGCGGCGCCGTCGGCGGCTTCCCGCACGCCTCACGTGTGGCTGCCGGTCAGATCGCGGATCGGCGTCGTCTAACGGGTTGTCGAGCCCTGGGGGAATAGTCATGAGCTCACTGTCGCCGTGCATTGGCGCTGGTGGCTTGAACAAATGTTCCGATCAGCCGCTCCGCATAGGATGGGATGATGCGATCCGCCGTGGACGAGCGTGACGATGCGGCTGTGTGGGACGTCGCACGCCCGGCGCGGCCCAGCCAGGTGGCTGGTGTCAGCATGGCTGGGTTCCGTGACCGTGGCATGACCACGGTTGGCCATCGGGTGATCTCGCACCCGGCCCTGACACTGGCTCTGGAGTTCGGCGCTGGCCCGCTCATCGTGGACGATGCCGCCGGGCGGCAGCAGCGGGGAAGTCTCGTCGCCGGGCTCGGATTCGGACCCGGCGCGGTTCGGGTGCGAGGTGAGAACTTCGAGGCCGTGCAGGTGCGCCTGTCCCCGGTAGTCGCACGCGCGGTTCTGGGCGTCTCCCCGGCCGACCTGGACGGCACCGTAGTGGCCCTCGACGACCTGTGGGGCCGACAGGCGTCACATATCCGTGAGCAACTAAGCGACGCCTCGTCGTGGGAGGAGCGGTTCGCGTTGACCGACGCGTTGCTCGCCCACCGACGTCAGGCTGGGTCGCGTGGGGCAGGGTCGTCCGTAGACCCGGAGGTGGCCTGGGCCTGGAACCGGATCCTCGTCGGCTGCGGCCAGGTCCGGGTCGACATGCTGGCGGCGGAGGTCGGATGGAGCCGCAAACGCCTGTGGTCCCGATTCCACGCGCAGATCGGCCTGCCACCCAAACGCGCTGCGAAGCTGGTCCGCTTCGACCACGCCGCCCACCGGCTCGCCGCGGGTGAAGACGCAGCCCGAGTCGCGGCCGACGGCGGCTACGCCGACCAGTCCCACCTACATCGCGACGTCGTGGCGTTCACTGGAGCCACCCCGTCGACCGTGGCCAGCGAACCATGGCTCGCGGTCGACGACATCGCCTGGCCAGATCGCAAGGCCAGCCACCGAACACCCGGCCAAGACCCACGCCTACCCGGACACTGTTCTCGGCAAGAGAGTGACTCGCGAGTCCGGAGCCATCACCACCGTTAGCCCGTGTAACTGAGCGTGACTAGGATCGAGCGCAGTCGAACTTGCCTATTGGGACGAACTGCAGGTCTGCGCTTGGCCAAGCGGTGCACGGCTTGATGAGCGAGCTCTTCAGCCGTCTGTTGGTTGGTTACGCCGGTCAGCAGCTCTCTGGCGTCGAAGTCAGGATCGACCCGCGCGGCAGGCCGCAGCATAGCGGGCCGGGGGCATGCCGATGACGCCGGTGAAATCCCGGACCAGGTGCGACTGATCGCTGTAGCCCAACTCGCTGACCAGCAGATCCCACTCCACACCCTGGTGCCGCGCCACCCGCTCGGCGGCATTGACCAGCCGGTACCGGCGGATCGCCCACTTCGGCGTCACCCCGACGTAGTCTGCGAACAGGCGCTGCAGGTGCCGGATGCTCCAGTGGCACGCCCGCGCCAGATCGGCCACCCTCACAATCGCCTCATCGTCGATGACGCGCTCGACCGCGGCGGTCACGGCAAGCTGCTCGGCCGACGGTGCCGCCAGCCGATCCGCGAAGAACGCCGCCGCCACAGCGAACCGCTCCTCGTCGGTGACGACGCCCCGGACGGCAGCGGCGAACTGGTCACCGGCCGGGCCGAACACATCCTGGACCGGCACGTCGCGATCGGTGAGCGTGCTGATCGGCGCACCGAGCACGTCCCGGAATCCGCCGGGCCGGAACATGACGCCGAGTGCCCACCCACTGCCACTGAGGTCGCGGACCCAGGGGCGCCGCAAAGGGCCCGTGACCGTGGCATCCTGCGGTTCGACAACCACCTGGACCGCCGGGAGCGTCAGCAGTCGTTGGCGGTGCGCCGCCCCGCCGGGCAGCTCCCACTCGGTATGCCAGAACAGGTCGAGGTGGGCGGCGAGCGGGCCGGGCACGGCCGATCTGGTCCGCCGAAAGGCGCGTAGGCTCTCCTGAGGGCGGAGGATGCCCCGCGAATCCTCGGCGGCCGACTGCACACGCCGGGGCTGCCGAACTCGGCGCGTTTGTTCAAGACCAGCGGCCCGCTCCGGGCTAGCGTCGCCGGTACCGCTTCCGAGGAGGATGTCCATGTCCGCAGGCACC
Source organism: Micromonospora sp. RTP1Z1 (assembly GCF_033804685.1). NCBI lineage: Bacteria > Bacillati > Actinomycetota > Actinomycetes > Micromonosporales > Micromonosporaceae > Micromonospora > Micromonospora sp. RTP1Z1. Next base: position 4,005 of record NZ_JAPFQV010000049.1, on the reverse strand, counting down.
GCCAATCTAGCCGCAGTGATCGACAGGACGACGGCGCTCCTCGCCGGGGTCCGGCCGGAACAGCGTGCGCTGCCGACCCCGTGCCCAGACTACGACGTGTCGGCGCTCACCAATCACCTGGTCGGGTGGCTGCGGATGTTCGCCGCTCGGGCCGCCGGGACGGATGATCACGACGACCCGAACGCGTACCAATGCGGCGCCCATCCGGCTGCGGAGTTCGCCGCCGCGGGCGCGCAAGCGGTCGCGGCGTTCCGGTCCGGGGCAGCCGACCGGCCGCTGCGCATGGCATCGTCCGAACTGCCCGGCTCCATGGTGCTCGGAATGATGTTGGTCGAGTACATCGGGCACGGTTGGGACCTGGCGATCGCGACAGGCCAACCGGTGCCGTACGCCGAGTCGGACGCGCAGGCGGCGCTCGAGGCCGCCCGCGGCATGCTGATGCCCGCCTACCGCGGCCCGGGCAAGACGTTCGGCTACGAGGTCGAAGTCAGTGCCGACGCGGCCGCCGTGGACCGGTTGGTTGCCTTCATCGGCCGCTCGCCGGACGCGGTTCGCGACGGGCGGTAAGTGGAGCCGAGGTCACGGCGTGACTGGACCACGAGCGGTACGCACCGAGCGATGCCCGGCGTGATCTTTGCAAGCCAGGGGTCGGCGACGTGCCCGGGGGCGGTCGAGGAAAGCAGCTGGCCGTAGTACGCCGGCAGCCCAGACGCATCGCGCGCACCACATCAGCGGGCGCTCAACCTGCGGGAACGCGGGTCGAGCGCCTGTTGGTGCAGCCGGGGTGAATCGGGGAGTGGCCGGCGCGGGACGGACGCGTCGCCGGAGTCGCGCCAGGTCTTGCCGCCGGTGGGTCGCCGCTCTCTTGACTGATTCCAGAAAGCGGACCAGACTGCGGGGCGTGGCCACGGCCCTGGACTTCACGCAGATGCTGCGCGCGGCCGCTCTGCGCGTGACCCGCCCGCGGGTGGCGGTGCTGGGCGCGGTGCTGGCACATCCGCACGCCGATACCGACTCGATCATCGGGGCCGTGCGCAGGGATCTGCCTGAGGTGTCCCACCAGGCCGTGTACGACGTGCTGCGTGCGCTGACGGCCGCGGGTCTGGTCCGGCGCATCCAGCCACCCGGCTCCGTGGCGCGCTACGAGTCACGGATCGGGGACAACCACCACCACGTGGTGTGCCGGTCGTGCGGCCTGATCGCCGACGTCGACTGCGCCGCCGGCGAGGCGCCCTGCCTGACCGCGTCCGACGACCACGGCTTCTCGATCGACGAGGCCGAGGTCGTCTACCGGGGCCTGTGCCCCGACTGCTCCACCACACGCAGTTCCTGACCCCCCTCATTCCCCAATCCCCGGAAGGATTCCCATGGCTGAGCACCCCCATGATGCAGTCGTAGGAGACATGAACTCGGAGGAGAGCGAAGGTGGCTGCCCGGTATCGGCCGCCACCCGCGCCCCGCACCCGACCCAGGGCGGGGGGAACCGAGAATGGTGGCCGAACCGGCTCAACCTGAAGGTCCTCGCCAAGAACCCCGCCGTGGCCAACCCCCTCGGTGCGGAGTTCAACTACGCCGAGGCGTTCCAGACCCTCGACCTCGCCGCCGTGAAGCAGGACATCGCGGAGATCCTGACGACCTCGCAGGACTGGTGGCCGGCCGACTACGGCCACTACGGCCCGTTCATCATCCGGATGGCGTGGCACAGCGCGGGCACCTACCGCATCAGCGACGGCCGCGGCGGCGCCGGGGCCGGCATGCAGCGCTTCGCGCCGCTCAACAGCTGGCCGGACAACGCGAACCTCGATAAGGCTCGCCGGCTGCTGTGGCCGGTCAAGAAGAAGTACGGCCAGCGGCTCTCGTGGGCCGACCTGATGGTTCTCGCCGGCAACGTCGCCTTGGAGTCGATGGGCTTCGAGACCTTCGGCTACGCCGGTGGCCGGGAGGACGTCTGGGAGCCCGACGAGGACGTCTACTGGGGTCCCGAGTCCACCTGGCTCGGCGACGAGCGCCACACCGGTGAACGGGACCTCGAGAACCCGCTGGCCGCGGTCCAGATGGGCCTCATCTACGTGAACCCGGAGGGCCCGCACGGCAGCGGGGACCCGCTCGCCTCCGCGAGGGACATCCGCGAGACGTTCCACCGGATGGCGATGAACGACGAGGAGACGGTCGCGCTGATCGCCGGCGGGCACACGTTCGGCAAGACCCACGGTGCGGCCGACCCGAACAAGTACGTCGGCGCCGAGCCCGAGGGCGCCTCGCTGGAGGAGCAGGGCCTGGGCTGGAAGAACACCTTCGGCACCGGCAACGGCGGCGACACGATCACCAGCGGGCTCGAGGGCGCGTGGACGAACACCCCGGTGGCGTGGGACAACAGCTTCTTCGAGATCCTGTTCGGCCACGAGTGGGAGCGGACGACGAGCCCCGCCGGCGCGATTCAGTGGAAGCCGAAGGGCGGCGCCGGGGCGGGCACCGTCCCCGACGCCCACGACCCGTCGCGCAGCCACGCCCCGACGATGCTGACCACGGACCTCGCGCTCCGGGTGGACCCGATCTACGAGCCGATCTCGCGGCGCTTCCTCGATCACCCGGAGGAGTTCGCGGACGCCTTCGCCCGGGCGTGGTTCAAACTGACGCACCGCGACATGGGGCCCGTCGCGCGCTACCTCGGTCCGGAGGTCCCGACCGAGACCCTGCTGTGGCAGGACCCGGTCCCGCCGGTGACCCACGAGCTCATCGGGGCCGAGGACATCGCCACCCTCAAGGGCCAGATCCTCTCCTCGGGGCTGTCGGTGTCCCAGTTGGTCTCGACCGCCTGGGCCTCTGCGTCGACGTTCCGCGGCGGCGACAAGCGCGGCGGCGCCAACGGGGCGCGCATCCGTCTCGAGCCGCAGAACGGCTGGGAGGTCAACAACCCCGACGAGCTGGCGACGGTGCTGCGCACCCTGGAGGGGATCCAGGAGGCGTTCAACGCCGCCCAGACCGGAGGGAAGAAAGTCTCCCTCGCCGACCTGATCGTGCTCAGCGGGTCCGCGGCCGTCGAACTTGCCGCCAACAACGCCGGCCACGCCGTCGAGGTCCCCTTCACGCCGGGACGCACGGACGCGTCGCAGGAGCAGACCGACGTGGAATCCTTCGCCGCGCTCGAGCCGACCGCGGACGGGTTCCGCAACTACCTCGGGAAGGGCCACCGCCTGCCGGCTGAGTATCTCCTGATCGACCGGGCGAACCTGCTGACCCTGAGCGCGCCCGAGATGACGGTCCTCGTCGGTGGTCTCCGCGTCCTTGGCGCGACCGTCAAGCAGTCACCGCTCGGCGTCTTCACCGAGACTCCCGAGACGTTGACCAACGACTTCTTCGTGAACCTGCTCGACCTGGGCACCACGTGGAAGGCGACGTCCGGGGACGCGCAGACCTTCGAGGGTCGCGACGCCGGCACGGGTGAGGTCAAGTGGACCGGCAGCCGCATCGATCTCGCCTTCGGTTCGAACTCCGAGCTGCGCGCGCTCGCGGAGGTCTACGCGAGCGACGACGCACGGGAGAAGTTCGTGCGCGACTTCGTCGCGGCGTGGGTGAAGGTGATGAACCTCGACCGGTTCGACCTCGCCTGATCCTGACGTCCAGGTCGGCCTCGGCCGGCCGACCTGGACGTCCTCGGACCGGTGATCGGTCCCCTCCCGTACACGGCGAGCGACCGCGCGGGCCGCACCACGGATGTCGGGCACTCGGACCAGGACGGTTACCCGATACGTCGATACGGTGCGGGTTGCGGCCTTCCTCTCCCGTCGAAGACAGCAGCGTCTCTGGTTTCCTATGCGATCCTCGGCAAGCCGGACATCCGGCTGGCGCTGCCGTCCCGGTCGGTTACGGGGGTGGCATGCACGTGGCGGTGGAAGCCGCGGCCGAGGGCTGCCCCGCGGACCCGGTGAGGGTGTCGCGGAGCGGTGGTGGGAACCGTGTGCGGCACCTGGCTGACCGGCCTTGACGGGTTGGTCTCCTGGGGTG
>NZ_JAPFQV010000048.1:0-50564 GCF_033804685.1 Micromonospora sp. RTP1Z1 | reverse complement strand
AGGGCACCCTTGCCGGCCTTGTCGAGGGTCTCGTACTCGGCCAGGATCCGCGCCTTGTACGCGGCGGTGTATGTCCTTGTTCGGGGCTTTGCTGGCACCTCGGGGTCGGGTACCGGGTGATGCGATGCCACGGGGGTGGATCTCCTCGCACGCCCTCACGGGTCAGAGTTTCAGCAGGTCACCCTGCCTTCCCCAAGGATGACACAGAGGGGTACGGGCCCGGCTGCCTGCACGCACCGCCGTTCACCGACGTGCGCGACGGCAAACCCGCCGCACCGTCACCTGGAGTCGCGAGGTCGTGCCGATGAGCAGCGTTCCTGTGGGGACGCCATCTCGTGAGTGGGCCCGCCGCTGAGTCGTTTGCACGGTGCGAGCTGCTTCGACCCGGTCCAAACAACCTCGACAGGCATCCTCGCCAGGTCTAGCGTTCTAGCGGCCGAGGGCGCGAGAGGGGCACAGCATGGCGGGGGCACGCAGTCTGACGCACGACGAGGCGCGGGAACGTGCTGCGCTGCTCGCTGTCGAGAGGTATGACATCGACGTCGATCTGACCCGTCTGCTTGAGGGGGAGGAGTTCCGCGCCACCTCGACGATTACCTTCCGATGCCTGACGCCCGGCTCGGGCACCTTCGTCGACTGTGTCGCCGAGGTGGAAGCGGCCGTGCTCAACGGCGAGCCGATCGATCCGGACGACGTCCGCGAAGGACGCATCGTCCTCATCGGCTTGGAGGAGCGGAACACCCTCGTCGTCTCGTCCGTACAGCGCCAGACCGGCCGCGGGTCGGGGGTACACCGGGCGGTCGACCCGTCGGATGGCCTGGTCTACGTCTGGACGACGTTCGAGCCCGACGACGCCCGCCGAGCCTGGGCCTGCTTCGACCAGCCCGACCTGAAGGCGCCATTCGCGATCACGGTTACCGCTCCGGCCGCCTGGACGGTGCTGAGCAACTCTGGCGACCCAACGGTGAGTGAGCCATCAGACGGTGCCAGGACGTGGGCCTTCCCGGACACGCCGCCGATGTCGACGTACATCCCGGTCGTCAACGCCGGACCCCTCCACGAGATGCGATCGGAGCAAGGCGGTTACGACCTTGGCCTCTACGCGCGCAGGTCGTTGGCGCCGATGCTCGAGCGGGACGCGGAGGAGCTGTTCGCCATCACGGGGGCGGGGCTCGCCTTCTACGGGGAGCGGTTCGAGTTGCCGTTTCCGCAGCGCCGCTACGACCAGGTGTTCATGCCAGAGTTCGGCGGCGCCATGGAGAACTACGGCTGCGTCACCTGGTCGGACGTCTTCGTCTACCGGGAGCCGCCCACGTTCGTGGAGCGGCAGCTGCGGGCCCAGGTCCTGCTGCACGAGATGGCGCACATGTGGTTCGGCGACATGGTGACGATGCGCTGGTGGGACGACCTGTGGCTCAACGAGTCCTTCGCGGACTGGGCCTGTGCCTGGTCCGCGGCGAACGCCACGGAGTTCACCGACATCTGGACCACGTTCCTCGCCAACGACAAGCAGTCCGCCTACCTTGCCGACAAGGCGCCGACCACGCATCCGATCAGGCAGCGGATCGCCGACACCGACGCGGCTGCCGCCAGCTTCGACGCGATCACCTACCCGAAGGGTGCGAGCGTGCTCAAGCAGCTCGTCGCGTTCGTCGGTGAGGACCGGTTTGTTGAGGGCCTGCGGGCGTACTTCCGCAAGCACGCGTGGGGGAACGCCACGCTGGAGGACCTGTTCGCGGAACTGGACAGCGTGAGCGGGCGCGACCTGGCGTCCTGGCGCAAGACCTGGCTGGAGACCTCGGGCACCGACCGGCTCACGCTGGAGGGGCACGGCGACAGCGTGGCACTCCGCGCGGTCGGCCCTGACCGGACCGAGCCGCGGCCGCATGTGCTGCAGATCGGGCTGTACGACGGCCGGGCCGATGCCTTCACGCTCCGCAGGTCCGTCTCGGTGGAGGTGCGCAGACAGCTCACCCCGCTCGCCCTCGATGAAGCGGATCTCGTTCTGCTCAACGACGACGACCTGACCTTCGCCTCGGTCCGGCCGGACCCCTCCACCCTCCGCACCCTGGTCGACCACTCCGGCGGACTCCCGACCGCGATGGCTCGGACCCTGGCGGTGACCACGGTCTGGGACATGCTCACCACCGGAGAGGTCACCACCGAGGACTTCGTGCGCTGCGCCACCGGAGCGCTGCTGCGGGAGTCGACCGACGCGGTCGTGGAGCCGCTGTTGACGCTCGCGGTGACGGCGGGGGAGTACTGGTCCCCGGACAGCACACGCGACGAGCTGCTCGCCTCGATCGCGGATGCCTGTCTCGCCCTGGCCTCGGAACCGGCCCGCGAGCAGGTCGCGTTGCGGATGCTCGCCCGGACCGCCACCACGCCGCGGCAGCTGGCGCAGCTGGAGGAGCGGGTGACCACGCCGGACCTGAAGTGGCGAAGGTTGTCCCGGCTGGCCGAGCTCGGCAGGGTGGATCTGGCCGCGGTCGACGCCCTGGAGGGCGAAGACCCCAATCCCGATGCCTGGGTCAAGGCCGTGCTGGTCCGCGCGGCACAGCCCAACCGGGAGGCCAAGCAGGCGGCCTGGGAGGCGATGTTCGAGGAGCGGCGGGTGCCCGCGGGGATGATGCGAGAGGCTGGTCGTGCCTTCTGGCGCCCGTCAGCGGGAGACGTGCTTCGTCCCTTCGCCGACGCCTACATCGCGGCCGTGCCCTCGATGCACGAGGGCGGCATGCTGTGGGCGATGGTGCTGTCGGCGGCGATGTTCCCGAGGGTCGGCGTGGACAAGTCGGTGGCCAACCGGCTAGCGGAGGCCGCGAGTCGTGCGGGGGTGAGCGCCCTGGTGGCCAAGAGCGTGCGGGAGCGTGTCGACGAGCTTCGCCGGATGCTGAGGGCCCGACGGGGGTAGGGCGCCGAGCGCAGCCTGCCCTTATGTATTGCGGACCGGGAACAGGCTGCTCGGACCTCTCGATCGGCGGACAGCCGCCATGTCATGGCGACGCCGCCTGAAAGTGGGCCTGACCCGCCGGTTTCGGCTGCTGTAGGTAAACGCTGGTGGAGACGGGTCCGAGTACCTGCGCGCCTCGGAGCAGGCGATCAACACCTTTGTGGAGGCGCTCGATCTTGACATTGAGGTGGCGCCGATCGCGAACGAGGCGCAACTGTCCGCGCTGATCGCCCGAGCGCGGTGGAGTCGGCGGTGCAGGTCGCCCGGCGCAGCGTCGCCGGGGACTTCACCTGGCCACCGCCGCCCTCGCCGCGACGGCGCCTGGCGTGGTGATCGCCCCCGGCCGGTCAACGCAGATGTGACTCGATGGCCTCGATGATGCGCGGACGGAGTTCGGCTGCGCGGATGACGGCGTCAACGGAGCCGACCTCGACAGCGCGCTGGATGTTGTGAACGCGGTCGAACTCCGTGGCCACCTCGCCGAGCTTCTCTGCGCGGACTGACGAGCGGAGCTCGTCGAGTTCCGCGGTGATCGCGGCGCGGTCGGCGCCGGAGGCGGCCGCAGCGCGGGCCTCCAGGTCCCGCACACGCGGGTCGGCCGCGGTACGGGCGTCGACGTCGCCGGAGAACACCACCGCGGCGGCGGGAGCGCCGCCGAGCACCGAGGCGAACGAGCCTTCCAGCGCCAGCACGGTCATGTTGGGATTCAGCGCCTTCGAGAACACCACGAACGCGCCGCCGTGGTACCGCGAGATCACGCAGAACACGATGGGCCCGCGGAAGTTCACGATCGCGCGGCCGATCTCGGCGCCGTACTCCAGTTGCAGCTTGCGCATTGATTCGGGCGAGCCGTCGAAGCCCGACAGGTTCGCCAGCACCACCAGCGGTCGGTTGCCGCTGGCCACGTTGATCGCCCGCGCGGCCTTCTTCGACGACCGCGGGAACAGCGTGCCCGCGGTGTAGGTGTCCGGGCCGTCGGTGGGCGGGAAGCCGCGCCGCGGCACCGTCCGTGACTCGATGCCGAGGAGGCACGCCGGGATGCCGCCGAGATGCACGTCCTGCACCGCTACGGTCTCCGCGTCGGCCATTCCCGCCCAGCGTTCCAGCACCGGGTGGTCCTGGTCGGAGAGCGCCCGCATCACGGTCCGGATGTCGAACGGCTTCTTGCGGTCCGGGTTGGCCTCGGCGGAGAAGATCTCGCCGACGGTGGTGAAGTCGCTGCCGGCCACGGCATGCGGGAAGGCGGAGATGTCGCGGTCGGTGGGGTCGGTGGTGGTCGCCCGCCGCGGCGCGTCCTCGCCCGGTGCGACGTACGTGTGGTCGTAGTGCGACATCAGCACGTCTCGCGCGGCGGTCAGGTTCGGCGCCCAGTACTGCGCCTGCCCGTTCGGGCCCATCACCCGGTCGTAGCCGCCAATGCCGAAGTTGTCCTCGGCGGACACGCCACCGGAGAAGTCGAGCGACTGCTTGCCGGTGAGCACCATCGCCGAGTCCGGTGTCATCACCAGGACGCCCTTGGTGTGCATGAGCATTGTCGCCTCGGCGTTCCAGTACGGCTGTGCGCCGACGTTGATGCCCGCGACGACGATGTTGATCTCGCCGCCGTCCTGGGTGAATTCGACGATCCGTTTGAGCGCCGCGGCCACCCAGTCCATGTTCTCGGTGCCCGACGTCATGGAGATCCGGGCGCCGGCGGACAGCGCGTACCACTCCAGCGGCACCCGCATCCGCTGGGCCAGGTCCAGTGCGGCGATCACGCGGCGGCACTCCGGCTCCGACAGTGCGCCCAGCGATTTGGTGGGGTCGCCGAGCAGTACGACCCTGGTGACGCCCTGCGGGTGCCGCCGCGTCGGCGTGGTGACCACGCCCGCGACGATCGCCGCGGTGTTGCGCCCCTTGGGCCGGTCGACTGGCACCAGGGCGTGGTCGTCGTCGAGGTCGTGCTCGACGAAGTCGCCGAGCAGGCCGGTCAGCTCGTACGGGTACACCGTGTTGCGGCTGCTCGCGCGCAGCACCTTCAGCCGGTAGTCGTCGAGCGGCTCGACCGGCTCGACCGGCGGCTCGCCGACGGTCAGCTCGGCGCCGCCGGTGGCGTCGAAGGAGATCCGCACGGCGATCTTGGTCAGCTCGCCGGTCTCGCGGTCGCGCTGCCGCGCGATGAACAGGATCTCCTCCAGCCCGGCGCCCGCGGTCGTCGGGCGCACGCGCCCAGCGATCATCTCCATTTCCTCGCGAGTGAGCTCGCTCGGCGGCCAGACGTAGATCACAATCCGGTTGGTGTTGAAGCGCGTCTTCGACGGTCGGCGCGACTGCGCGCGGCGGATCGAGTCGAGGCAGGCGGCGACGGCGTCCTCGGTCGTCGGCAGCGCGACCAGCCGGCCGTCGTGCTCGCGTAGCTCGGTCAGGTCGCGCACCTGCGCGAACGCGACGAGGCGCTGGTCGGACGGGTTCTCCCGCGCTACGCACTGGAAGAGGTAGACCTCCTCGTCCAGTGACGGCAGCCGGGTCAGGTCGAATTTGTGCAGCCGCTCCAGCTGCATCCGCTGCGCGATGTACGGGTGCAGGCCGCGGATCAGCCGCTCCTCGGTCATCCCCGCGCCTGAGGGGCGGAACGTGAAGTGGTGGTGCATCACCGCTCCGCCGCGACCGGCGACGGTGGTGGTGACTCTGCGGACCTGGTGCGGCAGCGGGTGCGCGTTGATGGCCTCGAGCAGCGCGGCCGCCATCGCGTCGAAGTCCTCCGGCTGGTTCTCCCAGGCGAGGTAGATGTCGGCGTCGATGGCCTCCTCGCCGCTGGCCAGCTCGGCGAGCCCACGCAGCGCGCCGCCCAGCGCGTCGAAGCTCACGGCGGCGGAGACCACGCTCGAGTCCGCGCGCTCGGCGACCACGAATGTGCAGCCCGCGAGCTTGCGGGTGCGGACGCTGGTGAGCGCCTTGTTGCCGTAGTACCGCCGGGTCAGCACTTCCAGCATGACCGCGTTGTCGAGGTGGTCGCGGACGAGCCGCTGGCCGAGCAGCCGGACCAACGGCTCGCTGCTGCGTACCATCTCCGCGATGTGCTCGGCGCGGTCCGGCGCGTCCGGGTGCGCGTCCAGATGGCGCTGGTGCTTGCGGACCTCGGCGTAGACGCGGGCGCGGTTGCGGCGTAGCAGCGGCTGGGCGAACCAGGCGAACACCACGCCGCGGGCGAGGTCGGCGACCACGGGGAAGCGGACCTGCGTCGCAGCGATCAGCCGCTCCAGCGCGAGGCCGGCGGGCTCGCGCAGCGTCTCGTCCGGCGGCGGCTCCCGCAGCCACGAGCGCAGCAGCGTCGCGACGACCGTGGCGTCGGCGGACGCGCGTTGCTGGGCGAGGAAGATCCGGAACACCGCGGCTTCGAGCTCGGGGGAGCGGTCCAGGTCGGTGACACCGTAGTGCCCGAGCGTCTTGGCGAGCTTGGCCTGGAACGAACTCGGCAGTCCGGCCCGCTCGACGTCGAGGCTCTGCAGGTAGGTGTGGAAGTACTCGCGGGCGCTGTGTACGTGGATGTCGCCGCCGCCGTCCTCCCCCGTCGGCCGGTTGCGGCTCAGCTCGGCGAGGTCGGCGAACACGTTGACGAGGTCGAGCTCCTCGGCCAGCGGCCGGTGGCCGTCCTCGGTGGCCGCCCGCCGCGCGGCGAGGTAGTCGTCGAGCACCCGGCCGTCGTCGTGCGGGTCGACGTCGAAACCGAGCAGCAGGCCGCGCAGGTCCTCCTGGCCGCGCGTGGCGCGCTTCCGCGCCGGGAGGTCCCCGGGCGCCGCGGGCAGGTCCAGCTCGACGGACACGGCGGCCGGGACGCCTGCGGCCTCCTCGGCCTCCTCGGCCTCCTCGGCCAGCGGCTCCAGCCGCAGCAACGGTGCGCCGGTCTCCACCTGGCTGCCCACGGAGACGGCGCATTCCTTCAGCCGCGCCTTGAACGGCGCCCGCAGCACCGTCTCCATCTTCATGGCCTCCAGCACCAGGACCGGCGCGCCCGCCTCGACCTCTGCGCCGACCTCCAGCGGTGTGGCGACGACCAGCGCGGGCATGGGTGAGCGGACGACACCGCCCTCGTCGCGGCCGACCCGGTGCGTCACGCCGTCCACCTCGACCAGGTGGATCGCCCCGTGCGTCCCGGTGAGCAGGCGGTACCGGACGCCGTTGACGACGATCTGCCCGGTGTGCCGGTCGAAGCGGTCGAGTTCGACGTCGGCGCTGCGGACGGCACCGCCCGCTTCGATGCCGACTCGGAACCGGTGCGCGCCGACACGCGCCACGCGCATGCGGTAGCCGACGCCACGCAGCTTGAGGTCCAGCGGTCGGCCGCTCTTGTGCTGCACCTGCGGGCGACCGCCGAACGCCGTCGACAGCAGCCGCTGCCGCTCGACGCGTTCCTCCTCCTCGTACGCCTCGATGGCGGCGGCCGCCAGCGCGATGGCGAAGTGGCGGTGCGCGACGAGTCTGCCCTCGCCGCGGACGCGGTCGATCCAGCCGGTGTCCGCGCTGCCGTCGATCACCTCGGGCTGGTCGAGCAGGTCGAGCACGAAGCTCTTGTTCGTCGCGCCACCCTCGATGATCACCGTGGTGTTCGCCATCGCCCGGCGCAGCTTGCCGAAGGCCTCGTCGCGGTCGCGACCGTAGGCGATGATCTTCGCGATCATCGAGTCGAAGTCGGCGGGGATGGTGTCACCCTCGCTGACGCCGGTGTCCACCCGGATGCCCGGTCCGGCGGGCAGGTCCAGCCGCGCGATACGGCCCGGGGAGGGCGCGAAGTCGCGGTCGGGGTCCTCGGCGTTCAGCCGGGCCTCGATGGCGTGCCCGCGCTCCACCGGCGGCTCGCCTTCGAGCCGCCCGCCCCCGGCGACGTGCAGCTGCGCCTTGACCAGGTCGAACCCGGTCGTGGACTCGGTGATCGGGTGTTCGACCTGCAGGCGGGTGTTGACCTCGAGGAACGCGAACACCCGGTCGCCAGGGTGGTAGAGGAACTCGACGGTCGCCGCACCCCGGTAATCGACCGCGACGGCCAGCCGTTCGGCCGACGCCTTGAGCTCGGCAGCCTGCGCCGGGCTGAGCACCGGCGACGCCGACTCCTCGATGACCTTCTGGTTGCGCCGCTGCACCGAACAGTCGCGGACACCGAGCGCCCACGCGGTGCCCTGGCCGTCGGCGATCACCTGGACCTCGACGTGCCGTGCACCGGTGACCAGGCGCTCCAGGAACACGACGCCGCTGCCGAACGCCCGCGCTGCCTCCTGGCTGGTGCGCTCGTACGCGTTGGCGAGCTCGGCAGCGTTCGTGATCACGCGGATACCGCGCCCACCGCCGCCCGCGGTCGCCTTCAGCATCAGCGGGTAGCCGATCTCGGTCGCCGCCGCCAGGGCGGCGTCCAGGGTCTCGACCGCGCCACGGCTCCACGGCGCGACTGGCACGCCGACCTCCTCGGCGATCAGCTTCGCGCCGATCTTGTCACCGAGCTTGCGCATGGCCTCCGCGCTCGGCCCGACGAAGGTGACCCCGACCTGCTCGCACAGCTCGGCGAACGCCGGGTCCTCTGCGACGAAGCCCCAGCCGACCCACGCGGCGTCGGCCCCGGTCTCCACCAACGCGCGCTCCAGCGCCTTCAGGTCCAGGTACGGGCGCGCGGACGCGGGACCGAGATCGTAGGCGATGTCCGCCTCACGCACGAACGTGGCGGTGCGGTCGACGTCGGTGTACAACGCGACGGTCTCGATCCGGGTCCCGGTCTCCGCGGCCAGCTCTCGGACCGCGTGGATGAGCCGCATCGCGGCCTCACCACGATTGACGATGGCGACACGGCTGAACACCCGACCAACCCCTCCAGTAGACCCACGACGTACGCGCCGCGAGACTCCGGCCTCCGGCGGTGATCACCTTTCCGCCTGCCGGCTGGCAGCGCCATGTCGTAACCACCGAACCCTTCGCGGCACCATTTGTAGGAACCGAACAAAACTTTTTGGCCGCCCACGCCTCTGTCGTGGGACGGCTTCGTTGCCGCGCCGCTTGATGGCTGCGGCGTTCGACCTTCGTCACGCGCGGCTTGACTGCGGTGCTGTCGCGGTCACCTTGCTCATGCGGAGGCGGCCGGGCCCGGCGAGGGCGGCCGGTGCTGCCAGGCCCATGGCGATCGCCGACACCACGAACGCCGTCGGCGGGGATGGTGGTGCCGGCGGCAGCATCCGCGCGCCGTTCAAGCGCCATCAACTGCGGCCGCGGCTGTCGCGCCGGCAGTGGGCCGCCAATCGCAACCACGCCAGGATTCGGGCGGTCGGCGAGCGCGCCATCTGTCCGCCGCCCTGTGGGCCGCGCCGCGACGGTCACTGCTCACCGCGGTACCGATGGGTGGGCAGTGGCGCCAATTGGCGTGTGCATGGTGGTCGTGCGTAGGCGAGCCTGGCCGTTGCGGATGGGTCGGGCACGGCGTTTCGACCGATAAATCGACGATCGCCACTGCAGGTGGGCGCGCCACCCGCAGTGGCGATGAGAACCGGGGCGAGGCTGTTCACTCGGGCAGCCAGCGCGGCTGCCCGATTATCGCCGAGCCTCAGAGCCGCGCCGCAGGGCGTTCGCCCAGTGCGCAGCACCGACCCCGGCCGGTTGCGGTCCGGTGTCGTTCGCGGCCGAGTAGGGCTGCGGGGTCTGGCCTGCCGTCGTCGGGCCGAGCCCTTCGGCACCGAGCGCGCGGTCCTGCGCCAAAGCGGCCGGCGAAGAAAAGCTGTCCGGAGCTTCCATTTCGGGTGCCTCGGCGGCTGGTCGTGGCCAGCGCCGCCAGCGCTGAACGCTGAGCACGGCGACCAGCATCGCGGCACCGATCAGCAGCGTCGTGCCGGTCCGCACCGGGGTGGCCAGGTCGGCGTGCTGGCCGGCCACGGTCACCTTGTGGCCGAGGAGGCGCAGCAGCCATGTTGGGCGGGTCAGCATAGCGAGATAGCTGCCCGCGTACACGACGCCGGTCAGCACGGCGCCGAGCGGGGAGATTCGCAGTGTCGCGATGAGCCCGAGCAGGAGTCCAGCCGCTGCCAGTAGCAGCGCGTTCCGCATGAAGTCGCCTGTGTTGAAGGCGCCGCTGCTTTGCGCCGCGGTGAAGGCCCGGACCGAGCTGTCCTGTCCGATGGCGAGAAGGATCCAGGCCAACGGACCGATAACCATCGCAGCGATCAAGGTTCCGACGTGTCGCATCCGGGCACCGTACCGATGGAACACAACGATGAAAACCCCTGATACCGACCGTCGCTTCTCGGTCACAGTGGGGCGCGGCCGAAATCAAGCCTGAAGTGACCCCCTGAGAGCGGACACCTCCTGACGGAGTTCCGGCGTCAGGCTGCGGCGCTGGTGCTGGATTCCGGCCGGACGATCCGACGTGTGTCGGTTCATCGCTGCGGAGAAGACCACCTACCCGGTCCGTCTGCTCTGCCTGCTCCTCGGGTTGGCCAAGCGCCTTCTATCCAGTGGCTGCGGGCCGGCCGGCAACGTGCCGCTGACCGGGAAGGCCACGACCAGGACCGCGTCGACGTCACCAGGCGGGCGTGGTCGGAGCATCGAGGCGTCTACGGGGCCCGCCGGCTCACCGCGGAGCTGCGAACGCGTCCACCAGTGGAACCGCAAAGCGGTGGCCCGGCTGATGCGGCTGGTCGGCATCGAAGGCGCCCACCGACGCCGGCGTGGCAAGCCCCGTCGCGCGGCGGCGTCGACCGCGACCGCGCCGGATCTCGTCGGCACGGCGGCTGCGCTGGCCCGCCCGGGCGCGGCCTGGGGCAGTAGACGGTCAACCCGATACCCACCGTTACCGTTCGCAGTGCTGGTCAAGTTCGCGGGTTGACCCCGGCTGAGCTGCTCAATCAGGTCATGATGACTCCATGCCGGTTGAGTGACGGTGCACCGAGCGGGGGAGCGGACGTGCAGGACGTGACGGCGGAGCCGACGGTCACCGGCGCAGGGGTGCCCGGCTTGGCCGAGATGGTGTGGGAGAATGCCCGAAAGGCCCCTGAAGCGGTGCAATTCGTCCGCCCGGATCCGGTTCCCCGGTCATGGCCGGCGGGTCGGTCAGTGCAGGGCGGTCCGCTGCCGGTGACCTGTCTGCAGTTCCGCGATGATGTCCTTACCGTCGCGCGCGGATTCATCGAGGCCGGTTTCGGGCACGGCGACAGGGTGGGGTTGATGAGCCGCACCCGCTACGAATGGACCCTCGTTGACTACGCCCTGTGGTCCATCGGGGCAGTCACCGTTCCCGTCTATGACACCTCCAGCGCCGAGCAGGTGGAGTGGATCCTGTCGGATTCGGGTGCGGTGGGGTGTGTGGTCGAGACCGACGGGCATGCCGCGCTGCTCACCGGCCTGCGCGACAAGCTGCCCGCCCTGGGCCGAATGTGGCAGATCGACGCCGGGGACCTGATCGCCCTGGCGGGTGCCGGCCGCGCGGTCGACGAGATGCAGGTCGAGGCACGGCGCCGGGCGGTGTCGGGCGGTGACGTGGCTACCATCGTCTATACCAGCGGCACGACGGGCCGGCCAAAGGGCTGCGTGCTGACACACCACAACATCCTCTGCGACGTCAGTGGTGCCGCTGCGGTGTTGCCGGAGTTGTTGCACCCGGGTGCGTCGACAGTGCTGTTCCTGCCGCTGGCGCACGCGTTCGCCCGGCTCATTCAGGTCGGGATGGTCTACACGCGGGCGACCATGGTGCACAGCGCCGCCTCTGTCGGGGTGCTGGACCAGCTGCGAAAGTACAGCCCGACGTTCATCCTCGCGGTACCCCGGGTGTTCGAGAAGATGTATAACCGGGCCCGGCGCGAAGCCGAGGACGCGCACCGGGGACGGCTGTTCTCCGTCGTCGACGCCGTGGCCGTGCGGTACAGCCGGGCGATGGACACGCCGCGAGGCCCGGGAGTGCTGTGGCGGCTGGCGCGCGCGGTGTGTGATGTCGTGGCGTACCGAAGGTTGCGCGCCGCACTTGGCGGACGATGCCGTACGGCGATCGTCGGTGGGGCGCCACTGGGGGAGCGGCTCGGGCATTTTTTCCGCGGCGCCGGCATCACCCCGTTGGAAGGGTATGGGCTGACCGAGACGTCCCCGGCGGTGACGGCGAACAGGCCCTCGGCGTTGAAGATCGGCACGGTCGGTCGCCCGTTGCCGGGCGTGGAGGTCCGCATCGCCGACGATGGCGAGGTCCTCGTCCGCGGGGACGTCGTTTTCGCCGGGTACTGGAACAACCCCGAGGGCACGATCGACACGTTCACCGCTGACGGTTGGCTACGCACCGGTGATCTCGGCAGTCTCGACGACGAGGGTTTCCTGCGCATCACCGGCCGCAGAAAGGAGATCATCGTGACCGCGGCGGGGAAGAATCTCGCCCCGGCGCCGATCGAGGAGAAGATCCGTGCGCACCCGCTGATCAGCCAGAGCATGCTCGTCGGCGACGACCGTCCCTATGTCGCGGCGCTGGTCACCATCGACCCGCAGGCGTGGTTGCGGTGGCGGGCCAGACACGGCTACCCGGACGCGCAGGTCGCCGAGCTGCGGGACAACGCTGAGCTGCGCGCAGCAGTCCAGGGCGCCGTCGACAGCGCCAACCAGACGGTGTCCAGGGCCGAGCAGGTCAAGACCTTCCGCATCCTGCCTCGGGACCTCACCGAAGCCGACGGAGAACTCACCCCTACCTTGAAGATCAGGCGGGAGGTCGTACAGCGCCACTACGTTGACGACATGGACGCCCTCTACCGCGGGCACTGACGCCTGCGCACCACGCACTACACACATCTGCGGCTACCCCTCATCCCCAGGGCTTTGTCGTGAGGCCAAGCGGCGCCTGACAATCATGCGCGGGCCGGCTACGAGAGCGGCTGGTCCGCTTCGGTGACGCCTCCGGCTCCTGAGGCGGCCTGGCCGTTCCGCCGCTCCGCCAGCCGGGGATGAGACGGTGCGGTTGTGGGATCCGGTCACCGGCCGAACAGTCGGCGAACCCGCACGGCCACATCGCGGCGGCGGACTCGGCGGTGGCGCTGTAGATGTCCAACGGACGCACCATCGATCCCATCAGCAATGAGCCTCTGATCCAGCGGGCCGGGTGTTCCTGATGGCCGACGGGGCAGCGCGTACCGGTCGAACGGGATCCGCTCGCCGATGGCGAGACTCCGCGCCGGCGCGTCCCCGCACTCGCGGAGTTCCTTCACCTGCCCGAGGAACGCACCATCGTCCTCAGCGCTGAAGTCTCCGTCTGAGCCCACCCCGATCAGTCGCGGCGAGCCGTGGGCCCGAGGCCCGTATAGCAGCCGAGTTCAGGCGCCGGTATTGATGTAATCGTCGGACAGTCGATGGACGATCACGTTGCGGGCGGTCGCCGCCACGGTGGCGATGTCCGCGGGTACGGCGTCGAGGAGCGCGGCATGCTGGTACCCGTGGTCCCGTCATCGAAGGAGGGCCCGGAGTAGGCCACCCGAGAGAAACGGCGGGCAGTGCGTGTGGGCACCGGCGGGAACCGCCATGATGAGCAGGTGAAGATCCTGTCCATCCAGTCATCGGTCGCCTACGGCTACGTCGGAAACTCGGCGGCCGCCTTCCCCCTTCAGCGGCTCGGGCACGAGGTCTGGCCGGTACTGACGGTCCACTTCTCCAACCACACCGGGTACGGCGCGTGGCGCGGGCCGCTGCTGGCGCCGGCCGACGTGGCCGAGGTGATCGCGGGCATCGCGGACCGCGGGGTCCTCGGCAGCGCCGACGCGGTCCTGTCGGGCTACCAAGGTGACCCGGCGATGGGCGCGGTGATCCTCGACGCGGTGGACAAGGTCAAGGCGGCCAACTCGGACGCGGTGTACTGCTGCGACCCGGTGATGGGCGACGCCGGCCGCGGGATGTTCGTCCGGCCAGGCATCCCGGAGTACATGCGGGACACCGTCGTCCCGCGCGCGGACATCATCACCCCGAATCAATTCGAGCTGGACTTCCTCGCCGGCCGTACGACGAACTCCCTGACCGAGTTGCTGGAGGCGGTCGACGTGGTGCGCGAGACCGGACCGCGGCACGTCCTGGTCACCAGCGTGCTGCACGGTGACGTGCCGGTGGGCTCGCTGGAGGTGGTGGCCGTCTCGGACGAAGGCGCCTGGGCGGTGACCACACCCCTGCTGCCGATCAACCCGAACGGTGGCGGCGACGTCACCGCAGCGCTGTACCTCGCGCATTTGTCGACGACGGGCTCGCCCGCGACGGCACTGGAACGCACTATCGCCTCCGTCTTCGCCGTCCTAGAGGCGACCCTCGCGGCGGGCACCCGGGAGATCCAGCTGATCGCGGCCCAGGACGCGATCGCCGAGCCGCCAGCCAGGTTCACCGCCCGGCGGCTGCGCTGACGCGATGTAGCAGTCGGCAGCCTGTTCGGATGTCGGACCGTCGGTCAGGCTGAAGAGTTGGTAGTCGGGGCCGAAGCCGCCGTTGGCGAAGTGTCGGTAGACCGCGGTCAGCAACCGGTGAGGCCAAGGCCTGGCTCCAGTGTGCGTACGGCATTCTTGGCATTACCGTTGCCGGGTGAAAGAACTGATCACGCCCACCACCCGCCTGCACACCAACTGGCTCGAGGCGCACGCGGAGTGGGGCCCCGGGCAGCACGAGGACGGGTTCGGGCTGCATCCGTCCGATGAAGTGACCTCGCCGACCGGGTTCGCGACATGGGTAGCCCGGCTACTGGACCAGTCGGATCCGGCGAAATCAATCGACGACGGCAAATCGGGCTGCACCTATCGATGGATTGTCGAGAGCGATCGCGTGCTCGGCGGGATCGCGCTGCGGCACGGTAGCAGTGACTACGTGCTGTGGGCCGGCCACATCGGTTACGGCATCCGGCCGTCCGCGCGCCGCCGCGGGCTGGCCACCTGGGCTCTGGGCCGGATGCTCGAGGAGGCGCGGATGCTGGGCCTGGATCGGGTGCTGGCAGTCTGCGCCGTCGACAATGTCGCCTCGGCGAAGACAATCGAGCAGTGCGGCGGCGTCTTCGAAGGCGTCCGGGACATCAGATTCGGCCCAGCCCGGCGTTACTGGATCGAGCTTTAGCGATCGGCCAAGTACACGCTTCTGCCGCCGACCGGGTCTGGCTGGGGCGTGGGTTAGACCCGGGGGATCAGCACGCTAAGGCAGGTGACGCAGCCCTCGAGCTTCTCGTACTCGCCGATGTTGACGACGACCGGTGTGAAGCCGAGGTCCGCCACGAGCGCCGCGGTGCGCGGCGCCGACGCGGCCAGCAGCACGAGGTCATCACCGAGCGGTACGACGTGGCAGCCGGCCTCCTCGTCGACCGTGCGCACCGGCTGCCGGAGCGCGGTCGCGTCGAGCAGTTCCGGCAGCGCGAGTAGGGTGCCGTCGGGCAGCGCGGTCACGGCCGACTTGAGGTGCAGCACGTCGCGCAGCGGGACCGGGATCACTCTGCGCCCGCGGGTCGCCAGGTGGGCGCGCAGCTGGGCCAGGCCCTCACCGTTGGTGCGGTCGCCTCGGCCCACGTACACGGTGGTGCCGACCTGCAGCACGTCGCCGCCGTCCAGCGTCCCGGGAGCCTCAATGCGCACGACCTCCAGCCCGGCCTCGCGTACCGCCTTCTCAGTGCCGGGGATCTCCGGACGGCGCTGCGGCGCGCCCGGCCGTGTGACCACCGCCAGGCCCTCGCAGACCACGACGGTGTCCTCGACGAACACCGAGTCCGGGCAATGATCAGCGGGGGCGATCTCGCGCACCTGCCAACCCGTTTCGGCGAGCGCGGCACAGTACGCCTCGTGCTGACGCCGGGCTTGCGCGACATCCACGTCGCTGCGCTCGATGTGGGTGACCAGCCCCTCGGCCAGCCGGCCGCTGGGTCGCCGGACCAGGGCAATGCCTCGCGTCATGCCACCAGTCTGGTGCGCCTGTCAGCCAAGCTCAAGCAGGGCAGGCAGCAGCTCGCGCTGCGCCCAGTCGAGGAATGCAAACTGCCGCACGTCGCCGACCTGCACGAGGGCGACGTCCATCAGTTGGACAGCTGTGTAGCCAGCGAAGTCCTCAGGCTGCACGACTCGAGGAAGCGGCCTGTTCAGATGCGTCGGACGCACCCACTTACCTCCTGCTTGGGTCCTGGCTTCCACTCTTCAGAATGCGTGAAGAGGCCGTCGGCTGGTCAGCGCACGGTAGGAGACCCAGCATGGGGGTCGGCTTCGGAGCCACCCGAGTCTCCGGCCAGTGCTTGCCGCTCGCTGACCTCCTCGGCAGCTCCGAAGGCGTCAGCGTCCGCGGGTCGCGCTGGTCAGCCGGCGATGTCCTGAACTGCCGAGAAGCGGACGCGTGGACTGCGCACGAGGGCGTCATGGCGGGTTCGACTCCGGAGCACTACGAGCACTACGTGCGAATGTCGCGCGGTTGAGGGAGGTTTCACCGCGGTCCGTTACAGCGCCGTCCGTCACGGCGAAGCGGATCACGAGTGGACCACGACGTCCCAGCGCCCACACGGTGAGCGCGAAGCAGCAGAGCGCCGTTCCCGTGATCGTGACCGCTGTCCAGCCGCCCGCGGACCAGAGCGTGGTCGCGGCGGCGGAGCCGATAGCAGCGCCGATGAAGTTGGCGGTGGCTAGCGCCGTGTTGAGCCGGCTGCGGGCCTCGTGGGAGAGGGCGAACAGCCGCGCCCGGTTGAGGAGGGCCTGCGTCTGGAGGGCAACATCGATCATGATGATCACGACGATGATAAGTACGACGGACCGGCCGGCGAACGCCGCGACGACGAAGGCGCCGAGGGCCAGTACCCAGGCCGCGCCGGTGGCCGGAAGCGACCAACCGCGGTCGTGCAGACGACCGCCGTGCAGGCCGGAAAGGACACCAGCGAGGCCAGTCAACCCGAACAACCCAATCACCGCTACCGGGTACCGGAACGGTGGGCCGCTGAGCAGGAACGTCAGCGCCGTCCAGAACAGCGAGAACGCGGCGAACCCTGTGGCGGCCAGGACCAGCGTCCATCGGGCCGCCCGCTCGCGCATGAGCACGGCGCCGACCGAGGCGATGAGCTGCGGGTATGGCATGCGCGTCCGCGGTGCCAGCGGTGGAATCGCGCGGTAGAGCAGGACCGCGAGCAGGACGGCGACGACCGCGGCGAGGGCGAAGACCGTACGCCACCCGGCGGCGCCGGCGACGAACCCGCTGATCGTGCGGGAGGCCAAGATACCGGTGAGGGTCCCGGACCCGACGGCGCCGACAACCCGACCGCGGTCGGCGTCGCCGGCCAGGTCCCCGGCGAGCGGTGCGAGGACCTGCCCGGAAATCGTCGTCACGCCGAGCACGCCCAGTGCGAGGAGGAGCACGCCGATCGACGGCGCCAGCGCGCACAGCAGCAGTGCGGCGGCCGAGGTCAGCAGCATCACCGGGACGAACCGGCGGCGGTCCAGGACGTCGCCGAGCGGCACGAGCAGCAGCACGCCGACGGCGTACCCGACCTGCGTCGCGGTGACGAGCCAGCCGGCCGTCGCGGTCGCGGCGCGTAGATCGCCTGCGATGAAGCTGAGCAGCGGCTGCGCCCAGTACAGGTTGGCGATGGCCGCTCCCGCCGCCAACGCGAACAGGAACGTCAGCCGGCGGCTCATCTCCGACGGCGGTGCCATGCGGGGTGCTGCCACCCTGCCACGCTAAGGCGCGGGATCAAGGCGTGGGGCCCAGCGAGGGCCTGAGCGTGGCAGGGCCCCATCCGCTGGGATGTCCAGATCTCTCCCGGCACCCTGCGGGCGTGCCCGGACAGGTCGACACGGCGGGCAACGACAGCCCCCACCGGTGGGGTCGCAGTAGGGCACAAGACGCTGTCATGGCGATCGCGTGGGTATGGCTCGTCGCGTTCGCGGCCAGCGGGCGACGCCGTTGCCTTGGCATGATCGGGTGCGCACATCTGCCGCGAACCGCGCGCTACGGCCTGTTTCGGCAAGCGGATCGCCTCGGCGGCGGGTCGTGCCGATGCGCGAAAGACGGTCTTCCTCGATGACGACGTTCGTAGGCGTGGATAACTCGAAGCGTGGGATCCGCGCTCTCTGCCGTGCGCAGCCGATCGGTCAGAAGGAAATCGGGCAAGGTGAACCCGGCCGCATGCTCGCGCTCGGACAGCACGAACGTTCCGCCCTGCTTCTCAGGCTGCCACCCGTGCTTCAGGGCGTAACTGATGACGGCTCGTACGTCGGCCGATGCCGGATAGGCGCCGTCGGTCGCGCATGCCCCCCACGGTGCCGGCCAGGCGACCGACAGCAGATCCGCCTGGAGTGCCTGGCTCGTCTTTCCAGCGCCCCAGACCCGCAGGCGAATGCACCGGTGGCGATTACCAGTGCCCTGCACGTGATGAATCGCCGCGCGCCACACGAAGGTCCGCGCATCGATTCGCAGCTGCCGCAGTCGAGTCCGCACGTGGGTCACCTCGCGGTCGATCTTTCCCGATCCGCGGATGCCAGCCAACGTATTTGCCCGTGACACGTGCCGCCGATCGAGTTGCCATGGTGTGCACGCTCATGGCCGCGGAGCGTGCGGGACGTGTGACCTTGCTGCGGCTGGCGCAGACGGCGATCGAGCAGCCTTCCGCAGGCTCCGCCTGCGGCATCGGGCGATTGCTACCTCGACCTACTGATCGGCTCTGCTCAGATGTGGGTTAAACGAGTCGGTGCCGTCATCGAGGTCACCGACGAGTGAGTCCGGGGCCCGCATGCGCCACGCGTCGGTGAGGAGCTCCTTCAGACGATCGACGCTCACCTGCGTCAACCGCAGCATGACGAGGGGAAGCCCGTCATACGCGGGCGTGGTGAAGAAAACCTCGGGCTCGCCGAGGAGTAACGCCTGCTTCTCCGCTTCGTCGCCCACGTACACCACCGCGATATCGGTCCGGATGCGGCGCGACCTACCGGGTCTGCGCTCGGGGTAGGACCAGACGAACCCCTTATCGGCGACCCGGAAGTCGAAGCCGTCACTGTCGATCTCGACCACGTGAGGCAGCGCCAGCGCCAGCTGACGGACATCGTCGGCGTCAGCCATCGAGGTCGCTCCAGGACATCGCCGCCTGCATCCGTACAGCCTAACCACGGTGTCGCTCCGCCGGCTCACAGGAGTCGACAGCGAGACGACCGGCCGGTAGCGACAGAGCTACCTGCGGACAGTCGGTGCAGCGTCCTGCTTCACACGCAGTGCTCAACGGCGCTGAACGGCCTTCAACGGCGCTCTATCCCGGCTGGTAGGGAAGAGTGCGCAGGTCAGGGCGGTAACGACCCCGTAGGAGACGTCAACGGGCTGTGGGAGCTCCTCGCCGCCGACGTTCACATGGTCGGCGACGGCGACGGCGACGGCGGCGGCGACGGCGGCGGCAAGGCCCCGCAATGGAAGCCTGTCATCGGCGCCGAGAAGGTGGCCCGGGTGCTCGCCGCGATCGTCCCGCCGTTCGTCCGGATCGGCGGCGTAGTGGAGCCGCACCAGGTGAACGGCCATCCGGGCGCGATCTTCCGCGACCGGGACGGCAAGGTCCTCAACACCTTGGAACGCGTCTGGGACCGAGGGCTCAGCCCGCCGAGGGGTGGTGCGCGTCGACTGCCCGGCCCATGCGGGTGACGGCGTCGGTGAGGATCGTGGGTGAGGTGGCGAAGTTGAGTCGTACGAAGCCTGCCCCGCCGGTGCCGAAGACGTGCCCGGAGCTGAGGGCGACCCGCGCGCGGTCGAGGAACATTTTCGCGGGCCCGGCGACGTCGCTGGCCACGCCGGGTTCGCCGTCCGGCTGTTCTGTGGGGATGCCCAGCCCGGTGCAGTCCAGCCAGGCGAGGTAGGTGCCCTCGGGGCGGTGGTACGTGACGGACGGGAGGTGCTTCGCCAGCAGCGTCGCCAGAAGCGTGCGGTTGCCGTCGAGGCCGTCGAGGAGGAGGTCGAGCCACTGCCCGCCGGCGCGGAACGCGGCGGTTTGCGCGATGACGCCCAGGTGGCTGGGCCCGTGGCTGACCTCTTCCGGCATGCGGTTGAGGTCAGCGGCGGCCTGCGGCCCGGCGACCGCGAGCGCCGCCTTGAGGCCGGCGAGGTTCCACGCCTTCGAGGCGGAGGTCAGGGCGAACGCGTTCTCCCCGCCGGCCACCGTGAGGTACGGGGTGAAGTGCGTCCCGGGGAGCACCAGGGGGGCGTGGATCTCGTCGGAGATCACCCGCAGGCCGTGCCGGCCCGCCAGTTCGGCGACGGCCTCGAGCTCGTCGCGGCGGTGGACGACGCCGGTCGGGTTGTGCGGGTTGCACAGCAGGAACGCCGGCCGGCGGCCGCAGGCCCGGGCCCGGTGGAACGCCTCGTCGAGAGCGGCGCGGTCCATCCGCAGGTCGGGTCCGAGTGGGGCCTCGATCACCTGCCGGCCGGTATGGCTGACGAAGGCGTAGAAGGGCGGGTAGACGGGGGAGCAGACCACCACCGCGTCGCCGGGGTCGGTCACGAGCCGGAGTACCTCGACGATGCCCATCATCACGTCGGGTACGACCCTGGTGTGGTCGACACGGAAGCTGTGCCAGCCCCAGCGCCGGGCGGCGAAGTCGCCGAGCGCCTCGGCGTACGCCGTCCCGTGCGCGTAACCGGTGTCACCGAGGTCGATCGCGCGGCGGAGCGCGTCGGCCACGGGGGGAGCGAGGGGTACGTCCAGCTCCGCGACCCAGAGGGGGAGCACGTCGGGCGGGTGCATCCGCCACTTCACGCTGGTGCGCTGCCGGAGTTCGTCCAGCGTGAGCAGGGTGAGCGGATTCTGGGCCGCGGCGCCGTCGGCGGAGGGGGCAGGGCTTGCCATGCCGCCCACCCTAGGCCGTACGTCGACGTCACCGACCGCGCGGACCGGCGGGCCGACTACATCAAGAGGTTGCAGCAGGGGGCACCGATCCTCGGTGCTAAGTACCTACCGCGTTGACGGCCGGCGGGTGTTGGTCAGGGTCGCTTCCGGCACCCGGAGGTCGGGCTGCTCGAACTGCACTGCCAGATCCTGGTCGACGCCGACCAGTCGCAGACCCTGCTGGTCTTCACCGCCGCACCCGGCAGCGAGGGCTACGAGAAGCTCCAGTTCCTGTCCGTCATCGGCGACCAATGCGGATACGGACGATACCTGACAAACAGGCACGTAGTCTGTTTACGGCCCCCGGCGACACGCCGCTTTCAGGCCGATCGGACCCGATACCTGGTTTGCCGCATGACCCGCAGCTCCGTCGACTGCGTTGTCACGGATCGGCGCCCTGTCCGGTCGTAGTAGGTGACAACTCGGCTCACCACGCCGCAGGCAGACAGGGAGTGGTTCGATCATGAAGATCGTCGTCATCGGCGGCAGCGGACTTATCGGTTCGAAGCTCGTGGACAGGCTCGGTGGGCAGGGCCACGAGGCGGTGGCGGCGTCGCCCAAGACCGGCGTGAACACGCTGACCGGCGAGGGACTGGCCGACGCGCTCGACAACGCCGACGTCGTCGTCGACGTGTCGAATTCCCCCTCGTTCGAGGACGCCGCTGTGCTGGAATTCTTCGAGACGTCCACCCGCAATCTCCTCGCCGCCGAGACCGAGGTCGGCGTGGGTCACCATGTGGCACTGTCCGTCGTCGGTTCCGACCGCATGCCCGACAGCGGGTACATGCGGGCGAAGGTCGCCCAGGAGAAGCTCATCGCCGCGTCCGGCATCCCGTACTCGCTGGTGCACGCGACGCAGTTCTTCGAGTTCGTCCAGGGCATCGTCGACGCCGCCACGGACGGCGACACCGTACGCCTCGCGCCGGTCCTCATCCAGCCGATCGCGGCCGACGACGTCGCGACCGCGGTGGCCGACGTCGTGGTCGCCGCGCCGACGAACGGCGTCGTCGAGATCGCCGGCCCCGAGCAGTTCCTTCTCGATGATCTGGGCCGATCCACCCTCGCCGCGCGTAACGACTCCCGCGAGGTGGTGACCGACACCGCCGCGCGGTACTTCGGGGCCGCCCTGGGTGAACGCTCACTGATTCCCCTCGACGGTGCCCGCATCGCCGGCACGTCCCTCGCCGACTGGAGCACGCGGACTGCCCGACAGCGGTAGCCGCACCCAGGCGCTGGGCCTGGTGACCTCCGCCCCTGTTCGAGCCACGACACCTCGGGTGGCGGCCCGGCCCGGGGAGGTCGGGCCGTGCGGCGCGGATCGGGCATTGGCGGAGTTCGTGACCGTCCGTCCGCGATTGTTCGGTCTCGCGTACCGATGTTGGGCCGTCGGCGCGAGGCAGGGTGAGGTCGGCGTAACAGGTGATCAGTCAGCGCTACGGGCGGAACCCGACGTACCGTGAGATCGTGCCGACGAGAGATGTGATCACCAGCGCTGACCTCGACGAACTTCGCCGCTCGGCGCTCGGCACAGCCAATCCTCTCGGCGTCGCCGCCGACCTGGCAGACGCGGTGGAGCAGGGCCGGCTGGCGGAGCCGGAGGACGCCGGGGACGCGCTGACCCTGGCCGCGGAGATCGCCGAGATCCGAGGGCGGCTGGACACCGCGCTCCGGTACGCGGACCGGGCCTTGGAGGCGTACCCGTCGGTAGAGGATGCCCGGGCTGGCTTCGCCCGGGCGCTGCGGGCCCGGATCCTGTTCCGGGCCGGCGGCCGGGAGGACGAGGCGATGGCGGATCTCACCGCGCTGCGCCAGCTCCTGATCGAGCAGCCCGAGGCCCCGGCGTACGTCAGCGCGGCCCTGGACGCCGGCGGTCTCTCGGTGATCGCCGAGGAGTGGCTGAGCGAGGCGGTCGACGCTGTGCTCGGCAGGCGCGCCACCGCGGCCGGAGCACCCACGGAGGCCGTACCCGCCGCCGAGGCGACGGTGGAGGTCGGCCCTCCGGAGGCGCCCGGTGTCCTCTTCTTCCTGCTGCAACAGCGGCACCGGGTACGCCGGGACTTGAACCTGCCGCATGATCGGCAGGACGATCTGGCGGACCGGCTGGAGGCTCAGCTTGTCCGCCGGGCGGAGCAGCGGCAGGGCACGGAGCCCGACCTGCTCTTCTGGCCCCGGGCCGAGTTCGACCGCCTGCTCGCCGAGCAAGCCGAGCTGACCGGGGCGTACGGGCCGGACTGGGACGCGCACCGGGGCCGCCTGGAACGGCACCTCGTCCAGCAGGCCAACACCGGTCGGACCGGGCTGAGCGTGGTCAGCGCATCGGTGGATGGGCTGAACGGCTACGCCAGCCGGCACAACGGGGATCCGACGGATCCGGAGATCCGCACCCGCTACGTGCGAGATCTCGCGACCCGGCCCGGCGCGCAAATATCCTGGCCGCCGGAGCGCAATGACGCCTGCTGGTGCGGCTCGGGCCTCAAGTACAAGAAGTGCTGCCTGCCGCGCTCCCGCAGCTGACCGCCCCGCCAATCGCTGCCGGCGGTGGCCTGCCCTGGGCCTGGAGAGGGCTAGGCTTCTGCCGTGATTGGCGTGCAGGATAGCGGGAACGACGAGCGGCTGCGTCGTATCGAGGCGCTGACCGACGCGACGCTGTCCCAGCTTGACGTCAACGACCTTCTCGACGAGCTCCTCGACCGTGTCCGAGAGGTGCTGCGGGTTGACACTGCAGCCATCCTGCTGCTGGACGTGCACGCCCAGCAGTTGGTGGCCACTGCGGCGAAGGGGCTGGAGGAAGAGGTCCGGCAAGGCTTTCGGATATCCGTCGGCCGCGGCTTCGCCGGCCGGATCGCTCGGGACAAACAGCCCGTCATACTGGAGAACGTTACTGCCGCCGAGGTAGTCAACCCGATCCTGTTCGACAGGGGGATCCGCTCGCTATTGGGTGTGCCCATGTTCGCCGGCGGCGAGGTAATTGGCGTATTGCACGTCGGCTGCCTGAGGCCGCGCCGATTCACCGACGACGACGTGAAACTGCTGCAACTCGTCGCCGACCGGGCAAGCCTGGCCAGCCAGGCCAGGGCCAGCAGCATCGACCGCACCGCCGCCCTCGCACTGCAACGCAGCCTGCTACCCACCCACCTACCCGACGCGCCCGGTGTGGACATCGCCGCCCGCTACGTGCCCGGCCATCACGCCGGCGTGGGCGGCGACTGGTACGACGTGTTCACCCTCCCCTCCGGCTGGCTGGGCGTCGTCATCGGCGACGTGTCCGGACACGGACTGCGCTCCGCAGTCGTGATGGGACGCTTCCGTAGCGCGCTGCGCGCCTACGCCCTGGTCTGCGACAAACCGGCCAGCGCGCTGACGCTGCTCGACCGTAAGATCCACCATTTCGAGACCGGGAACCTCGCCACGGTTCTTTACGCCATGATCTCCCCGGACCGCGCCACCATCCAGATTTCCCTCGCCGGGCACCTGCAACCCATCCTGGCCACACCAGGACAGCCGGCCGGTAGCCTGAACATTCCAGTTGATCTTCCATTAGGTGTGGGCCCGCATCAACCGGCCCGCCGGGACACCGAGGTCACGTTCCCTTCCGAGGCGGTACTGATCTGCTATACCGACGGGCTCGTCGAACGCCGCGGCGAAATCATCGACGTCGGCATCGAACGGCTCTGCTCAGCCGTCGAACCAGGTCCCGCCGAAGCGGTCTGCGCTCGCATCATGACTACACTCGCCGCCGAACAGGCCACCGACGACATCGCCCTACTCGCCGTCCGCGCAACCCACAAAAGTCACCCTGACACTTAGGCTGGGTGTTGGCGCCGATGGCTCCATTCGTGGCCGCGGCCTGCGCGAGCGGCTGCGCGTCTTGTACGTCAACTCGTCACTGGTCCCGGTTGCGCTGCTCGGCGGGTTCAGGCCCGAGGTGTCACGGTGCCGCAGGCCTTCGATGGGGGTCATGCTGTGATCGGCATGGCCTCTCCATTGTCCTGCCCGCCGTGCTATAACATCGTCGCCATGCCACCAGTCCGGAGCGCCTGGATCTTCACGGGTTGATCTTCGTCGATGCCGCTGTCGCGACCCTGCCCGCCCGGGCCGCAGCGGCAGCCCCGGCCGGGTTCACTCTGACCGGCTCTTCCAAGGATGGCGCCCGTACACTGCACCTGACCGGTGCCAACGAGGTTCCCGGACTGACCCTGCTGTGGCCCGATGAGGCGGCCGGATCACGCACCTCGGAGGCCGCCGCATGAGTATCTCCGTCGCCACCAGGGCCGATGGTTTGTTCACCCAGCCCTCTTCTACGCCGATCGCGAGGAGTACCTGGCCGGCACGGTGCCGTTCATCCAAGCCGGCCTCGTCGCCGATGAGCCGGTCATGGTCGCCGTACCGGGAGACAACCTCGACCACATTCGCGCTGCGCTTGGCATCGACGCGGGCAGGGTCCAGCTGCACGACATGAGCGTGGCCGGGCGCAACCCCGGGCGAATCATTCCAGGCGTCCTGCTCGCCTTCGCTGCCGCCCACCTCGGGAAACGGGTACGCATCATCGGCGAACCCATCTGGGCCGGCCGTACCGGTATTGAGTACCCCGCTTGCGCCCAGCACGAGGCCCTGATCAACAGGGCGTTCGCTGGCCGGCAGGCCGCCATCCTCTGTCCCTACGACACCAGTCGCCTAGACCGGACCTGGCTCGACGACGCCTGCCGCACCCATCCGATCCTGCAGACGGGCAGCGCGGTGTGGGAGAGCCCGCATTACGCCGACCCAGTCGCGGTGGCCGCCGGGTTCAACCTGCCGCTGCAGGACCCGCCTGCCCCGGCGACCATCATCACCATCGACTCACATGCCCTCCCGGCCATCCGCCGGATCGTGACCGCCGAGGCCATCGAGGCCGGCCTGCCCCCGGACCGAGTCTCCGACCTGACCCTGGCGGTCAACGAACTGGCCGCGAACACGGTCAAACACACCGCCGCCAGCGGTACCCTCGCGATCTGGACCGACCGCACGCGGCTGATCTGTCAGCTCACCGACACCGGGCACATCACGAATCCGCTCGCCGGCCGGATTCCCGTGCCACCGCAGCAGCCCGGCGGCCGAGGACTCGTCCTGGTCAACCAACTCTGCGATCTCGTGCGCGTCCACACCAGGCCCGGTGCCACCACGATCCGCCTTCACATGGACCGCTAACGCCCGCGGGGCGGCAAGCTGCGACCGGGAGCGGGCGGTCGCGGCTTGCACATGGCGAGGGCGTACGTCGCAGGCTATCGCCTGGCGGAGCGCGCAAAAGGTCGTGAAGTCCTGCTTCAGTGACAGCGAAAGCCCTGCTCGGGGCTGCTGGCCGCCTAGGTTCAGACTAGGGACACATCACGTCGATGCAGGTTCGCTGCGGCCGAACTCCAGGGCTCCGAGTCCACGGCCGCGGGTAGCCGGGAACATGGCCAGTTTGGCCATGGCCATGGCGGTGGCCAGGGTCAGGCCGATGAAGGTGCCCTGGCCCGCGCGTTTCATCTTCGCCGAGCCGGTGAGCGGCCGGGCCAGTGTTGCGGTGAAGGGCAGGAGCAGGCACCCGGCGCTGGCGTAGTAGAACGTCCACTCCGCTGGTGAGTCCCCGCCGCCCGATAGTGCGCTCGCGGCGAACATGCCCCAGGCGAGGTGCAGGCCGAACACCAGGAGGGTTCACGTCGAGCGGGACACCACCCGGTCGGCACGCGACGGCACGGCGTTGTCGACGTTGAGCAGTCCGGCATCGACCACCGCCCGGCTCATCGGCCGGGTCAGCTCGGCGAGGCGGGCGCACCCGTCGGCGCCGAGCACCGCGTACGCGGGCGTGGCGAGCCGGTCGGTGGCCGCCTCGATCCACGCGCGCTGCGCACGTCCGCTGTCGCTCAGGGCCGGCTCGTCGCCCTCGATCAACCCGCGCCCGCGTAGCCGCTCAACCGCGTCAGCCCACTGCTCGCCGTTCCAGCCGCGGGTGCGGCGCAGGAAGCGGACCGGCACCTCGCCGGACGCGGCGTGCAGCACCAGTGCCTCCAACCCGGTCAGGCCGGCGAGCACCAGGGCGGCCACGTGCCCGTCGCCGCGGAACTCCCGCAGGACCGTCTGGGCTTGCCAGAGGATCAGGTGCGGCTGCTCCGGCCAGGGCAGCGCGGCGTGGGCGGCGAACAGTGGCCGCCCCTCGGGGTAGGCGGTGGCGGACTCGGCGGCGCGACGGGCCAGCTCGGCGGCCTCGACCATCTCCGGGCCGTGCACCGCGTCGCCGAGCGCGCGGGTCAGGGCCGCACCGGCGGCCTGCAGCCGGGCGGCCAGCACGGCCGCCGGCGTCGCCCGCTCCCAGGCGGCCGGCAGCACCCGGGCGACGAGGTCCGGGTTGAAGTTGAAGAAGCTGGCAACGACCGGGCCGGGGCCGACCGGCCCCAGGGCAGCAGCCCGGGAGGCGAAGTAGCCGGCCGGCTCCGCGATGCCGAGGGCGGCGTACCGCTCGTGCGCCTCGGGCGCGAAGTAGATCATCCCATGCAGGGGCTCGGTCACCCGCCAGGCGTGGCGCACGACGGCTGGGTCGAGTGCTGCCGGCGTCTGCCAGCTGGGATCCGCCACGTCCGTCATGTCGCTGCCTTCCGTCGACGACGTTACCAGCCGGTAGCTTCCCATGCCGGCGACGGCCGTGTCACGCCCCGGAACTGCGGCAGGTCGTCGAACAGCTGTGACCGGTCAGGCCGGCGAGGTAGCGCGTTCGCGCCTCGCGTAGATATCGGCCAATAGCTTGAAGTCCGGCACACGCGAGTTCGCGGACGTCTGTAGCAAGTGCATGCGGTGCTGCTGGGGTGGCTTCGAGGCGATGCTGCTCGACACTGTCAGAGTGCCCTCTGCTATCGCAGACTCACCAACCCTCATGCCGTTCGGAGTTCTAACGAGGTGTCCTCGACACCGGGGGTGCCGTGGTTGACAAAGTAAGGGCTGGTGACGCGGTTCGCCAACGTCGTCGCCGGCCGCGGTCGCACTGGCCGGTTCCACCGCCAGGCCTTACGGCTTGGTGCGCGGTAGAGGAAAGACCCGGGTCGATCATGAAGGTGGCCGTGCGGGACGATCATGATTGTGACGTCAGGATGGGCCCGCACGGCCTTGTCTCATCGTATCTTCACCGGCATCCCTCGCCAGCGGCTAGCCAAGCTCATCGCCGAACTGGCCGATCCGGAACCTGTCAAGTCAAGTGAGACGTTTTCGTTGTCACGTGTTCTGTAGATCTGCGGGTTGAGTTGCGGGTTTGTTGATCCATACGGTGTCGGGACGCGCGGGGGGTCGGGGCCGGCGGGTGAATCGGTCGGGGTGGGCCCGCCAGGCGGCGTCGAGGGTGCGTTGTCGCTGGTCGTGCACGTCGGTCGCGGTGCCGTAGTGCACCGAGGCGGGGGTGTGCAGGCCGATGCCTGAGTGGCGGTGCTCGTGGTTGTAGTAGGTGAAGAACTCGGCGCTGAATTGGCGGGCGTGTTCCAGGGAGACGAACCGGTCGGGGAACGCGGGGCAGTACTTCAGGGTCTTGAACTGCGCCTCGGAGTACGGGTTGTCATTCGATACCCGGGGTCGGGAGTAGGAGCGGGTGACGTCGAGGTCGGCGAGGAGTTCCGCGACGGGTTTCGAGGTCATCGACGATCCGCGGTCGGCGTGCAGGATCTCGGGTCGCACGCCGTTGCGGGCGATGGCGTCATCAATCATCTCGCGGGCCAGCAGCGAATCCTCCCCGGTGGCGACGTGCCAGCCGACGACGTACCGGGAGTACACGTCGATGATCACGTACAGGTGGTAGAACACGCCCCGCTGGTCGGTTTTCAGGCGGGTGATGTCCCACGACCACACCTGCGACGGTCCGGTGGCGGCGAGCTGCGGGATGGTGCGCGGCGGGTGTGTGGCTTGCCGGCGGCGTTCCCGGCTTTCTCCGGCCTCGCGCAGGATCCGGTACATCGTGGACTGCGAGCACCAGTACACACCCGCGTCGAGTTCCCGCGCCCAGACCTGCGCCACGGACATCTCCGCGTACTCGTCCCGGTGCAGCACATCGAGGACCGCCCGGCGTTCGGCCGGGGTCAGCGTCGACGGTGGGGGTGCCTTCGGCCGCAACGGTCGGGACACCACCGGCGGTAGTGGGTGGCGCGGGACCGGCCGGTCAATCGGCACGCCCCGGCCACACCGACGAGGGGGGTCAAGGCAGTGAACGCGTCGCTCAACGTCTCCTCGACCGCACCGGCGTTTCGTCCGCGCTCTCGGACAGCGTCTCCAAGAGCGCGTGCGCTTTTCCCATGATCTCCAACGCCGTCTTCGTGCGAGCCAGGTCCGTTTCCAGGCGCTCGTTGCGCCGCCGCAGCCGCTCGACCTCGGCCGCCTCAGCGCTGCGCCGCCGGCCATCACCAGCCGGGCTCTTCCGGGCACCGAGAGCGGTCAACGCCCCCGCGTCCCGCGCGGCTCGCCACTCCAAGATATGCGAGTGATACAGGCCCTCCCGACGCAGGATCGCCGCGCCCTCACCGGTGACCTTCGCCGCGTCGTACTCCGCGACAATCCGCAGCTTGTACTCCGCCGTGAACGTCCGCCGTTTCGGCCGCCCGCCCTGGTCACCAGGGGTACTGGGTAGTGTCACGATGATCCTCTCCCTGTCTCCGACCGAGCCTACCCGGCTCGGAACGGCTGTCTCATCTCAGACTGACAGACAGGGATCCGTGGACCGCGCAGCAGGAATCCAGACTGCACCAGCGCCGCAGGGGCGACCGGCTGCGCGCCGCCGGAGCCGGACCAGATCATGAGCTGAGCTTCACCGACCGGGTCATCGCCACCCTGGCCTGCCTGCGCCTGCAACTGCCACACGCCGCGGTGGCGTTGCTGTACAAGGTGGACAGGTCCACCATCACCCGCGCCGTGGGCGAGATCCGTCCGCTACTGGCCGCCCGCGGGTTCGCCGTGCCTGGCAAGCCAGGACTGCGGCTGCGCACCCTCGCAGACGTGTTCGCCTACGCCGACGCCCACGGCGTCGAGCTACGCATCGACGGCACCGAGGTCCAGGTCCGACGGCCGAAGGCGAACCGGCCCGGACGGCGGGCGTTCGTGTCGGGCAAGAAGAAACAGAACACGATCAAACCCACGGTGATCAGCGACGCCAAGGGGCGGCTGCTGTGGTGCGGGGCGACCCGGCCAGGACGGATGCACGATGTCACCGCCCTGCGTACCGAGGGCATCGAGGATCTACTGCGGCAGTACCCGAACGTGCGTGCCAGGGTCGACTCCGGCTACCAGGGCCTGGCCCGGGACTTCCCTGACCAGGTAAGCGCGCCGCCGAAGAAGCCACCGAAAGACGCAACCGACCAGCTGCGGGCCGAATACACCATCGCTCGTAAAGCCCAATCCTCACAACGGATCTGCGTCGAACACGCCATCGCCGAGCCCAAGCAGTGGCGGCCCCTGCAGCGCTACATCGGACGCCGTGAACACTTCGAAGACACCACGCTCGCCATCGCCGGACTGGTCTCCGACCGCTGCGCCGAACGGTAAGCAAACCACCAAACCGAACCCGGCATACAAGCACTACCGGGTCCTAATCGTGCACGACCTCGTTAGTGTGGTCCCGGTGATGGCCCTCGCAGAGCGCCCCACGACCGTGGCGCACCTCGCCGCTGGCCCGGTTGAGTACCGACTGGAACGACGAGCAGCCGCCACAGTCGTAGTGCTGCATGGCGGTCACATGCGGGCCGGCCTGGCCCTGGATGAGGAAGTGTTCGCCGAGGCGGGTCTCACGGTGCTGGCGCCGTCACGTCCCGGCTACGGCCGGACCCCGATCTCGACCGGAACGTCCGTACCCGGGTTCGCCGATGTCACCGCCGCACTCTGCCGGCACCTCGGCATCAGCAAGGTCGCGGCTGTCGTCGGCATCTCCGCCGGCGGACCGACCGCGGTGGCACTGGCCGCACGCCACCGCGATCTGGTCGAGCGGCTGATCCTGCAGTGCGCCGCGGGGCCACTGCCATGGCCGGACCGCCGCACCCGCGTCGCCGCAGGTCTCATGTTCTCGCCTCGCACCGAGCGCACGACCTGGGGCGCGATGCGCGCCCTTCTGCGCCGCTCTCCCGACGTCGGCCTCCGATTCCTGCTCGGCGGCATGTCGACCCTGCGGCCGCGGCGCGTGCTGGCTGACCTTCGTCCCGAGCACCGTGCGCTGCTGGTCAGCCTGCTCGGTCAGATGCGGTCCGGCGCGGGATTCCGCAACGATCTTCGCCCCACCGGCGACGCCACCGCGGATGTTGACCAGCCGACCCTTGTCATCGCCACTCGTCGAGACGGCGCGGTCCCCTTCACCCACGCCCAGTCCCTGGCGGCCACGATCCGGCGAGCCGAGGTCGTCGAGAGCCAGGCCGACAGCCACTTCGTCGAGTTCGGCACCGACTGGCCAGCCATCACCGAAGCCATCCGCATCTTCCTGGCCGCCGACGCCGGCGACATCATCAACCCCAGCTCACACAACCAACCACTTTGAGACACGCCATAGCCGTCAGCGTCACCGGCGGAACCGCAACGACGTCATCCAACTGATCCCACTGATCGAGGCCATCCCGCCGGTGCCAGGCAGAGGCGGCCGCCCCGACGGCGCCGCAAGGTCATCTACACCGACTGCGGCTACGACCACGACTCCCACCGTCGCCGCGTGCAAGGCAAGGGCATCACCACCCGCATCGCCCGTCGCAGCCAACCTCACGGCCTGGGCGAATACCGGTGAGTCGGTCGAGGGCGCGTTCGGCTTTGCGGCGTACTCCGATGGGGACGATCGCTGCACGGCCGGGGACTGGATTCCCCCGGTGAGTGGGACCCTGGCGTCGCCACTGGGCGGCTTGATGGCTGAGGGTCGCCGCCGTTTTCGGGCGTTGATCATGCCTCCTCGCTCTTCGTGAGTATGAAAACCTGATCACTGATCGACCGGGACACGTGCTGGGGAGCGACATGGGCATCGGCAAGACTCTCGCGGGGATACTGGACGCTGCGGCACACGGGCAATTCCCGCCGCCGGACGGCGTTGTGACCGTGCTGCCTCAGCCAAGCCACCGCGACGCCGGAGTGATCGCGTTCACCGCGCACTCCGTGGTGTTCACCGACGAGGACCCGCAGTGGGTGCGCACAACGCTGGCCGCCCTTGACTGCGACGAGCTGGCGGCCACCATGAACCCGCGCTTCCTGGCCGCGCTCTTGGACCGAACCGGGCGGTTGACCGACACCATCGACCTGCTGACGGTGGCTGCTTCCCTGCCGGGCGAACCCCTGCTGAAGATGCGCGAGATCGCGGACCCGGACCACCCGCGGGTGTTGAGGGCGCGCAGGCGCCGTGACGACGTGCGCGTCTGGGCGACCGACGGCGGAGTGCTCATCCTCGGCCGGGGTGTGGCGGGCCGCTGGGAGACGGCGATTGAAGTGGACGAAGAGGCGCGCCACCGGGGCCTGGGCCGGGCGCTGGCCACGGCCGCTCGGCATCTCGTACCCGCAGGGGAGCCGGTCTGGTCGCAGCAGGCCGCTGGCAACGCGCGGAGCGTTCGCGCCTTCCAAGCCGCCGGGTTCCGGCCAGTGGGCGCGGAGTCGCTGCTGATTGCAACCTAGGAATGCCGCCAGAAGCGGATCGCGCCTTCTCCCGGTGCTCTCGGGGGCCGGTCCCGCGACGGGCAGCTCCACCACCCCAACCAGAGGCCAGAGGGGTGTTTGACGCCTCAGGTCACAGCTGGTCACATGATCGACGAGCTGACCGGGTGGAGTCTGCGACCGCCGTTGGTGGTGGCGGACCCCGGGTACGGTGACGCGGCTACGCGCCAGCGGACCTTCCGGACGGCACGGAGTGCCGGTCGCGGCGTCAGTCCACTAGCCGTCGATTCGGGTGATGTTGCGGATCTTGTTGGACGCGTCCAGGGCGGCCACCTTGTACGCCTCGGCCAGCGTCGGGTAGTTGAACACCGTGTCGACCAGGTAGTCCACCGTGCCGCCGCAGCCCATCACCGCTTGTCCGATATGGACGATCTCGGTGGCGCCGGTTCCGAACACATGCACGCCGAGCAGCCGGCCGTCGCCCGGCGAGACGAGCAGCTTCAGCATGCCGTACGAGTCACCCACGATCTGGCCGCGGGCCAGCTCGCGGTAGCGCGAGATGCCCACCTCGAACGGCGTCGAGCCGTCGGTCAGTTCCTCCTCGGTCTTCCCGACGAAGCTGATCTCCGGAATCGTGTAGATGCCGATCGGCTGCAACCCATGGATCTCGCGGACCGGCTCGCCGCAGGCGTGCTGCGCAGCGAGCCGGCCCTGCTCCATCGACGTGGACGCCAGCGCCGGGAAGCCGATCACGTCGCCAACCGCATAGATGTTGTCCACGGCGGTCCGGTAGTTCGGATCGACCTTGATCCGACCGCGCTTGTCCGCCTCCAGCCCGGCCGCTTCCAGCGCCAGATCGTCGGTCTGGCCCTGGCGGCCGGCCGAGTACATGACCGTGTCCGCGACGATCTTCTTGCCGCTCTTCAGGATGCACAGCGCCGCGGCCTGGTGCTTTTCCACCGCGGCGACCTCCTCGCCGAAGCGGAACGTCACGGACAGGTCGCGCAGGTGGTACTTGAGCGACTCAACGACCTCTTCGTCGCAGAATTCGAGCATCCGGTCGCGGCGTTCCACCACGGTCACCTTGGTGCCGAGCGCGGCGAACATGGACGCGTACTCCATGCCGATCACGCCGGCGCCGACCACGACCATGCTGCGGGGTACGGCCTGGAGGTTGATGACGCCGTCCGAGTCCACGATCGTCCGATCGTCGAAGTCGACGCTGTCCGGGCGGGCCGGGCGGGTACCTGCGGCAATGATGACCTTGTCAAAGGTGACCTTGGACTCGCGCCCGGAGCCGCCATCCACCCAGATCGAGTGGGCGTCCGCGAACCGTCCGGTGCCGGTGACCATCGCGACCCGATTTCGGGCCAGCTGATTGCGGATGACGTCGGTCTGCCGGCTGATCACATGCTGGGTCCGGGCGGCCAGATCGCTGACCGTGATCTCCTCCTTGACCCGGTAGCTACTGCCGTACAGGTCCCGCTGGCTCAGGCCGGTCAGGTAGAGCACGGCCTCGCGCAGCGTCTTGGAGGGGACCGTGCCGGTGTTGATGCACACCCCACCGATCATGTCGCGGCGGTCCACGATGCCGACCCGCCTGCCGAGCTTGGCGGCGGCGATCGCGGCCTTCTGACCGCTGGGTCCGGAGCCCAGCACCAACAGATCGTAGTCATACACAGCCGTTAGCGTTGCAAGATGTCGCGGCCTTCGCTAGTGCTCTGTCCACAAACGTTGGCCGGGGTGGTCGGGGTTGGGGAAAGTGTCGTAGGGGTGGTGCCGGTGCGCTGGTATCACGGCACGTTCACCCTCGACGGCCGCCAGGTCCGGATCCCCACCGCGATAGGCACTGCCCCGTTGTGGGTGCGTCTGGCGCGGGCGGCGACCAGACCAACGGCCTGGACACGTACGACCGCGAGCGGCTCCCCGGGCCCGGGAAGCCGCTCGCGGTCGCGCGGAGATCAGGCGATGAAGCCCTCTTCCTTCAACCAGTCCGCGGCGACCTGCGCCACCGGCTCGCCCTTGACGTCGACGCGCTCGTTGAGCTTGCGGATGGTGTCGTCGTCGAGCTTGGCGGTGATCGGCTCAAGGATCTTGTTCAGGCTCGGGTACTTGGCGACAGTCGCGCCGTTGACCGTCAGCGCCGGGTTGTAGATCGGGAAGAAGTTCTTGTCGTCCTCCAGGACCACCAGGTCGAGATTGCTGATCCGGCCGTCGGTGGTGAACACCTCACCGAATTTGCAGGACTCGCCCGCGCACCAGGGCGACGGACTCCAGGACGCCACGGCGATGTTCCTCGAGTGGCGACCGTTACGAGCAGCTCACACCGGAGGCGGCGGCCAGGCTACTCGGCTGGCCGTTGGCTCAGGCCGATGCCGTTGCAGCGGCTTCTTCCGCTCGTCAGGTCCCGCCGGACGAACGGGTTGCGGGTGCCCTCCCGCCGGATGAGGCGTACGGTTGCCATGTCGCCCGGGTCCCCGGTGGCCCCGCCTGCTTCGCCGCCACCAGCCCCTGAGGGGCGTTGAACAATGGTCACCTTCACCGCGACAGCGACCGCATTCTCCCTCCGGACTCCGAGCTCGGTGACCGCGATCACCCTGCTGTTGCATGAAGGCCGACCGCCACGCCGGCTTGTCCCGGGGATCTTCCACGTACTTTCCGCACGGCCCCGTCGGCCACGGTGAGCGTTCGCGCCCGCCGACCCGCGTTCGCCGCGCCACCGGCGACCTGGTGACGGCGATTCGACTACCGCGTCCACACCGCTACCCGTTCGAGCAGAGAGGGACCATGATCGTCCCAACGTCTTCACCAGACCCAGACAAGCACGCCCGGCCGCTCGCGACGCCGCGCCCGGATCCGGCCGATCGCGCCGAGACGCCCTCCCCGTGAGGGTGGCTCTGCTCGGACCGGTCGCGTGGCGGACACCCCCACACCACTACGGTCCCTGGGAACAGGTGACGGGCCTGCTGGCCGAGGGGCTGACCACCCGTGGCGTGGACGTGACACTCTTCGCGACGTTGGACTCGGTCACCTCCGCCGCCCTCGACGGCGTATGCCCGCAGGGGTACGCCGACGACCCGTCCATGGACGGGCGAGTGTGGGAGGCGATGCACGTCTCGCACGCGTTCGCTCGCTCGGCGGAGTTCGACCTGGTGCACAACCACCTCGACTGGCTGCCGCTCGCCTTCGCCGAGCACTGCCGCGCTCCGCTGCTCACCACCGTCCACGGCTTCTCCGGCGCCGGCATCCTGCCCGCGTACGCCAAGGCCCGCTCGTCCTACGTGTCGATCTCCGACGCCGACCGGATGGCCGGGCTCGACTACCTCGCCACGGTGCACCACGGCGTCGACATGACCGAGCTGCCGTTCACCCCGGATGCCGGCTCCGGTCTGGTCACCTTCGGCCGGATACACCCCGACAAGGGCATCCATACCGCCATCGAGATCGCCCGGCTCGCCGGTCGACCCCTGACCATCTGCGGCATCGTGCAGGACCAGCAGTACTTCACCGAACTGGTGGCGCCGCACATCGACGGCGAACGGGTCATCTTCCTCGGCTCGGTGGGGCCCCGACGACGCGCGGAAATCCTGGGCGCCAGCGTCGCCCTGCTCCACCCGATCGCCTTCGACGAGCCGTTCGGTCTGTCGGTGGTGGAATCGATGGCATGCGGCACACCGGTCGTGGCGTACGCGCGTGGGTCGATGCCGGAAGTCGTCGACGAGGGGGTGACCGGCCTGCTCGTACACACCGTCGAGCAGGCCGTCGATGCCGTCGCCCGGGTCGCGGAGATCGACCGGGCCGGCTGCCGGGATCGGGCCCTGCAGCGCTTCGGCGCGGACCGGATGGTCACCGACTACCTGGCCGTCTACGACGACCTCATCGGCCGTCCACAGCGCTGAACCTGCTGATCAGCTGACGATCCCTGACGAACCGGGTCCCGCGCTCGCGGCGGCCCGGCCCCCGACCCGATGCGACGGCCACACACGCTGGCCCGCCTGCGCTGTCACCCGCGTGAGGCCGCCCCCGTTTCTCCGGGCGGCGGCCGACAACCGGAAGGCCCAACCCATGCCCAGCTACGGTTTCCTCAGCACCCACCCACCGACCCGGTGCGGACTCGCCAGCTTCAACTCCCTCCTCGCCGCGCACCTGACCGCCGACGGCGCGCGCGGGGGCGTCGTACGGGTCACCGACAGCAGCGACGACCAGCGCGCCCTGCCCGGTGTCGTACACACCTGGGCGGCGCGCACCCCGGCGGGCTGGCGGGACGCCGCCGCCGCCCTGAACGCCTTCGACGTGGTCATCGTCCAGCACGAGTACGGCATCTACCCCGGCGCCGACGGCCAGGACGTCCTGCCGTTGCTGCGCCGGCTCGCCGTGCCGAGCATCGTGGTCCTGCACACCGTGCTCAGCCACCCCACCACCCGGCAGAAGTCGCTGCTGGAGCAGATCGTCGGCGCGGCCGGGGCGGTCGTCACGATGACCGGCACGGCCCGCGACCGGCTGCTCGTCGGCTACTCCGTCGACCCGGCGAAGGTCACCGTCATCCCACACGGCGCCGCCGACCAGGTCGGCGTACCCGCCACCCGCCGTACCCGCCCGCACCTGCTCACCTGGGGGCTGCTCGGCCCCGGCAAGGGGATCGAGTGGTCGCTGCGAGCCCTCGCCCGGTTGCAGGACCTCGACCCGACACCCACCTTCACCGTCGCGGGCCGGACCCACCCGAAGGTGATCGAGCACCACGGGGAGGCGTACCGGGCGGGCCTGCACCAGCTCGGTGCGCAGCTGGGCGTCGCGCACGCCGTGGACTACCAGGCGGTCTACCACGACCCGGCCGCGCTGGGCGCGCTGATCCGCTCCGCCGACGTGGTCCTGCTGCCGTACGACTCCCGTGAGCAGGTGACCTCCGGGGTTCTCGTCGAGGCGGTGGCCGCCGGGGTTCCCGTCGTGGCCACGCCGTTCCCGCACGCGGTCGAGTTGCTCACCGGCGGGCCCGGTCTGGTCGTACCCCATCAGGATCCGGCGGCGCTGGCCGCGGCCATCCGGCGGATCCTGACCGAGCCGGGTCTGGCCGCCCGGCTCGCCGGCCGCATCCGACCGATGGCCGCGGAGCTGCGCTGGCCGGCGGTGGCGTTCCGCTACGAGGCTCTCGCGGAACGGCTCACCGCCGCCCGCCCGCCCGTGGTCAGCGCGGCGTCGGCGTGACCGCGACCGTCGGCCGTCCCGCCCCGACGGGCGGCCGCCCGGTCCCCGGCCACCTTTTGGACGCGCCCGCGCCGAGCTTCGCTCACCTGGCCCGGTTGAGCGACGACACCGGGCTGTTCGAACACGCCCGGCACGCCATCGTCCGCAGGGAACACGGGTACTGCACCGACGACGTCGCCCGCGGTCTGGTCGTCACGAGCCGGGAGCCGGAGCCGACCGGCGCGGTGCTCCGGCTCGCGGAGTGCTACCTCGCCTTCCTGACCCACGCCCAGGGCGCCCGCGGCGCCTTCCGCAACCGCCTCGGCCACGACCGGCGCTGGGCCGACGAGCCCGGGCTCGGCGACTGGTGGGGGCGGGCGCTGTGGGGCCTGGGCACCGCCGTCGCCCGCAGCCCCGCCGCGTGGATCCGTGAGGAGGCGCTGGTCGCCTTCAGCGCGGGCGCCGCGCGGCGCAGCCCGGCCCCGCACGCGATGGCCTTCGCCGGGCTCGGTGCCGCCGAGGTGCTGCGCCGCCATCCCACCCACGCCGCCGCGGCTGCGCTGCTGACCGACGCGGCCACCGCGATCGGCACCCCGCAGGCGGACCCGCGATGGCCCTGGCCGCAGCAGCGCCTGACCTACGCCAGCGCGGCCCTCGCGGAGGTCGTCATCGCGGCCAGCCAGCTGCGCCACGACGGCCCACTGCTCGAGGGCGGCCTGCGGATGCTGGCCTGGCTGCGCGACGTCCAACTGCGCGACGGGCGGCTGTCGGTCGTACCGGCCGGCGGATGGGAACGCGGTACGGTGCGGCGTCGCCACGACCAGCAGCCGATCGAGGTCGCCGCCTTCGCCGACGCCTGCGCCACGGCCGCCACCGTCACCGGCGACCCCGGCTGGGACGCCGGGGTGCGGCAGGCCGTGGGCTGGTTCCTCGGCGACAACGACGTCGGCACCCCGATGTGGGATCCGGCGACCGGCGGCGGCTACGACGGGTTGACCCCGCACGGACCCAACCTCAACCAGGGCGCCGAGTCGACCCTGGCGCTGATCTCCACCCTGCAGCTCGCCCGGCGGTGGTCGTGACCCGGGCCCTGGCCGTCCGACAGGGCCTCACCCTCAGTCCGGATCCACGCCGGGTCATCGTCAAGCTCTTCGTGCCCGGCGAGGACGCCGCGGTGGCCCGCACCCGCGCGCACGCGCTCATCGACCGCGTCGCCCAGCTCGACGACGAGGAGACCGGGCGGCTGCTGCGGGACACCTTCCACCGCTTCGGCGGTCGGCACCGGGACCTGGACAGCACGTTCCACCACCACTACGACCTGGTCCGGCACCGGGCCTCCCGGGTCCGGGACCTCGCCCCCACCACCCGTCTCCTGGTCGGCGCCTACTTCAGCCACGAGTACGCGGTCGAGGCCGCCGCGCTGTGCAATCCGTCGATGGTGGTCCACCCCGACCAGACCGATCTGGAACCGGGACAGCTCCGGGTCGCGGTCAGTCTGCGCCAGATCGGCGAGGGACACCTGTCGTCGATCGGGTTCGCCAGCGCCGTGCTCGGGCCCGGCAGCCGCCTCGCCGTCGCCGGTCGGTCCGGCCCGCTCGTCGTCGGGCAGCGGATCGCCGTACGGCACCGCCGGGACCTGCTCGCC
Source organism: Micromonospora sp. RTP1Z1 (assembly GCF_033804685.1). Classification (NCBI taxonomy): domain Bacteria; kingdom Bacillati; phylum Actinomycetota; class Actinomycetes; order Micromonosporales; family Micromonosporaceae; genus Micromonospora; species Micromonospora sp. RTP1Z1. The sequence goes on along the minus strand of NZ_JAPFQV010000048.1, from coordinate 11,372 downwards.
GCCGGACTGGCCGAGAACGACTGTGACAACGAGGTCTCGGCCACCGTGCTGGACTCCCTGCCCGAACGGTACGACGAGGCCACCTTCGAACGGGTCGTCGTCGGACTGCCGCCCGACCTGCTCTCCCGCAGTACCGCGCCCGGCACCGTCGAACAACTGCGACGTACCGACGCCGCCAGCTACGCCGTGACGTTCCCCGCCGACACCCACCTGCATCAACGGGTGCTCTGGCCGGCCACCCCGGCCGAGAGCAACGGCATGGAGGACGCCCGGTTCGTCAGGTTCACCGACGAGTCCGGACCGGTGTACCGGGCCACCTACACCGCCTACGACGGACGGCACATCGCCACCCGCGCCCTGGCCAGCGACGACCTGCGTCACTTCGAGATCACCCCGATGCGGGGCCCGGGCGCCCGCAACAAGGGGGTCGCACTGTTTCCCCGGACCGTCGGCGGCCGTCACCTCGCACTGTGTCGCGCCGACGGCGAGACCATCGGCCTGACCCGCCTGGACGACGACAACCAGTGGCAGACACCGGTACCGCTGCACGCCCCCCACCGCAGCTGGGAACTGATCCAGGTCGGCAACTGCGGCTCACCCATCGAAACCGACGCCGGCTGGCTCGTGCTCACCCACGGCGTCGGCCCGATGCGCCGGTACGCCGTCGGCGCTCTCCTGCTCGACCTGCACCGACCGGAACGGGTCATCGCCGAGCTCCCCGGCGCGCTCCTGGCACCCGATGAGGCCGAACGCGACGGATACGTGCCCAACGTCCTCTACTCCTGCGGTGGGCTCATCCACGCCGGCCTGCTGTGGCTGCCGTACGGGGCGAGCGACGCCCGGGTCGGTTTCGCCACCGTGCCGGTGGACGCGCTCATCGCCGCGATGGCCGGATCCTCACCACCGCCGGGCGGTCGGCGGGCGTAGCCAGGCGATCCCGCTGACCGCCGGGTCGGACTGCACCTGGGCCTACGGACCCGGGCCCGCCTGCTGCGCCGGTGGGGCCGGCCCCGGACCACGCCGCTGTTCGCCGACGGCATCACCGCCCGGAGTTATCCGGACGGTTACGACATCAGCCGGCTCGGCCCGGAGCCCGACCACCGGTAGCGCGTCAGATGTTCGCCGAGTCCGCGGGCACGTCGGCCGGCAGGGCTGGCGCGCCGGCCGCCGGCTCCGTCGGACGGCGGCTGAGCCCCAGGGTGTACGCGGTCATCGACAGCGACCCGTACGCGTACCCGTCCACCAGCACCTCCGGGCGGCCGGTGGCGACGTCGGCCAGCCCGGCCAGGTACAGCAGCGGGAGGAAGTGGTCCGGTGTCGGAACGGCCAGGTCGTAGTCGCGGTGGCCGTCCAACCGGGCCGCCTCGGTCGGCTCGCCGAGCAGGACCTCCCGGGCCGCGTCGTCGAAGCGACGCGCCCAGTCGAAGCCCTCGTCGGCCAGCCGCGGGTCCACCCCGCCCAGGTTGTGCACCACGTTGCCGCTGGCCACGATGAGCACGCCGCGCTGCCGCAGCGGCGCGAGCCGGGCCCCGAGGTCCAGGTGGAAGTCCAGCCCCTTGAACGCGTTGATGCTCAACTGCACCACGGGGATGTCCGCGTCGGGGAAGGCGTGCGTCAGCACCGACCAGGTGCCGTGGTCGATGCCCCAGGAGTCCGCGTCGGCGCCGACCCAGGTGGGGTGCACGACGTCGCTGATCTCCTCGGCCAGCTCCGGCAGCCCCGGCGCCGGGTATTCCATGTCGAACAGCTGTTGGGGGAAGCCGTAGAAGTCGTGGATGGTGCGGGGGCGGGGCATGGCCGTGACCGCGGTGGCGCCGATGTACCAGTGCGCGGAGATCACCAGGATCGCCCGGGGCCGCGGCACCGCCCGCCCGAAGTCCCGCCAGGAGCTGGTGTAGCGGTTGATTTCCAGGGCGTTCATCGGGTTGCCGTGGCCGAAGAAGGCCGCGGGCATGACCGTGTCCGTCGTCTGGCTGCTCATGCCGCTCCTCGGGTCCGACCGTGTCCCGAGGCTAACCGAGCGGCCCGCCGATGTCCCGGCGATGGAGGCCCCATCGGTGGCCGGCCGGAGGTGACCGCCGGCTTCGCCCTGGAGGACGAGGTCCGGCCGGAGGCCCGCGCGGCGATCGCGGAACTGCGCGCGCAGGGGGTGAAGAAGCTCGTGATGATCACCGGGGACGCCCGGCCGGTCGCCGAGGCGGTCGCCGCCGACCTGGGCTTCCGGCCCGGCGTGTACGAGGTCTTCGCCGAGGTGCTCCCCGCCGACAAGGACAAGGCGGTCGCCGACCTGCAGGCCCGTGGCCTCACCGTGGCCATGGTCGGCGACGGCGTGAACGACGCCCCGGCCCTGGCCCGCGCCGACGTGGGGCTGGCCATCGGCGCCGGCACCGACGTGGCGATCGAGTCGGCCGGGGTGATCCTGGCCTCCTCCGACCCGCGTGGCGTCACCGGCGTGATCCGGCTGTCCCGGGCGTCGTACCGGAAGATGCTCCAGAACCTGGCCTGGGCCGCCGGCTACAACGTCGTGGCCCTCCCGCTCGCCGCCGGCGTGCTGGCCTGGGCCGGGATCGCGCTCAGCCCGGCGGTCGCCGCGGTGCTGATGTCCGGCTCCACCATCGTGGTCGCGCTCAACGCGCAACTGCTGCGCCGGGTACGCCTGACCCCCGATTCGCCCTGACGTGGCAGACCGCAGGCGCGGTCCGTCTAGGCTTGCTCCGCTTGAAGATGCCAGGGCTCCGACGACTTCCGGATCGCAGGTGCGGGCCGTTAGGGTGACCGGGTGACGGTGTTCCGGATCGGCGAGGCCGCCGAACTGCTCGGGGTCAGCCCCGACACGGTCCGCCGCTGGATCGACGCCGGCCGGCTGGCCGCCACCCGGGACGACCACGGTCACCGGGTCGTCGACGGCGTCGACCTCGCCGCGTTCGTCCGCGCCCCGGGGCACCCGGAGCTGTCGTCCGCCCGCAACCGGCTGCGCGGGATCGTCACCGCGGTCGTCAAGGACACGGTGATGGCGCAGGTCGACATCCAGGCCGGACCGTTCCGCATCGTGTCGCTGATGAGCCGCGAGGCCGTCGACGACCTCGACCTGACGGTCGGGTCGGTGGCCGTCGCCGTGATCAAGTCGACGACCGTCGTGGTGGAGCGCGCCACCGCGCCCAAGGGAAGGACCAGCCCGTGACCGTACGATGGATCCGTGCCGCCCTCGCCGGGGTGGCCGCGCTGACCCTCGGCCTGGCCGGCTGCGGCGGTGGCGACGAGCCCGCCGGCAAGGCCGGCGGCGGGCGGGTCACCGTCTTCGCCGCCGCCTCGCTCACCGAGACGTTCACCCGGCTCGGCAGGGACTTCGAGGCCGCCCGCCCCGGCACGGCGGTGACCTTCAACTTCGCCGGCAGCTCGGCCCTGGCCAACCAGATCACCCAGGGCGCCCCGGCCGACGTCTTCGCCGCCGCCTCGCCCGCCACCATGAAGACCGTGACCGACGCCGGCGAGGCCGCGGAGAGCCCGGTCACCCTGGCCCGCAATCAGCTCGTCATCGCGGTGCCCAGGGGCAACCCGCAGCGGGTCACCGGCCTGGCCGACCTGACCCGGTCCGGGATGAAGGTCGCACTCTGCGCCGAGCAGGTGCCCTGCGGGGCGGCGGCGCGCAAGGCCCTCGACGCCGCCGGCGCCCGGCTCACCCCAGCCACCCTGGAGCAGGACGTCAAGGGCGCGCTCGCCAAGGTAAAGCTCGGCGAGGTCGACACCGCCCTGGTCTACCGCACCGACGCCCGGGCCGCCGCGTCCGAACTGGACGCCGTCGAGTTTCCCGAGTCGGCCGGCGCGATCAACGACTACCCGATCGTCGTGCTCAAGCGGGCGGGCGCCCCGGACACGGCCCGCGCCTTCGTCGACTACGTCCGCTCCGACGCCGGTCGGGCGGTGCTCACCGCCGCCGGGTTCCAGCCCCCGCAGGCATAGGTGTCGGTCCTCGACACCGCCGCGCCGGCGGCCCGTCCGGCGCGGCCGCGTCATCGGGTGCCCCTCGCGCTGCTCGTGCCCGCCGGGCTCGGGCTGCTCTTCCTCGTCCTGCCGCTGGTCGGGCTGCTCGCCCACGCCCCGTGGACCACCCTGCCGCAGCGGCTGGCCCAGCCCGGCGTGCTCACCGCGCTGCGGCTGTCCCTGCAGACGGCCACGCTCGCCACGCTGCTCTGCGTCGCGCTCGGCGTACCCCTGGCATGGGTGCTGGCCCGGGTCGAGTTCCCCGGCCGGCGCCTGGTCCGGGCGCTGGTCACCGTCCCGCTGGTGCTGCCCCCGGTGGTCGGCGGGGTGGCGCTGCTGCTGGTCTTCGGCCGCCGCGGGCTGGTCGGGTCCTGGCTGGACGCCACCTTCGGGGTGACCCTGCCGTTCACCACCGCCGGGGTGGTGCTCGCCGAGGCGTTCGTCGCCATGCCGTTCCTGGTCATCGCGGTGGAGGGCGCGCTGCGCGGCGCGGACCCCCGCTACGAGGAGGCCGCCGCCACCCTCGGCGCCGGTCGCTGGACCACGTTCACCCACGTCACGCTGCCGCTGATCGCACCCGGCGTCGCCGCCGGGGCGGTGCTCTGCTGGGCGCGGGCCCTCGGCGAGTTCGGCGCCACCATCACCTTCGCCGGCAACTATCCCGGCCGGACGCAGACCATGCCGCTCGCCGTCTACCTCGCGCTGGAGACCGACCTGCCGGCCGCGATCGTGCTCAGCCTCATCCTGCTCACCGTCTCCGTCGCCATCCTCGCCGGGCTGCGCGACCGATGGGTCGGCGTCCCGTGACCGTCCCGGCCCTGCTGGACGCGCACCTGGTCGCCGACCTGGGCGCCTTCCACCTCGACGTCCGGCTGCGGATCGCCGCCGGCGAGGTCGTCGCGCTGCTCGGCCCGAACGGCGCCGGCAAGACCACCGCGCTGCGGGCGCTCGCCGGCCTGCACCCGCTCACCGCCGGGCACCTCACCCTCGGCGGCGTCGATCTCGACCGACCCGACCGGCGGCGCTGGATCCCGCCCGAACGGCGTCCGGTGGGTGTCGTGTTCCAGGACTACCTGCTCTTTCCGCACCTCAGCGCGCTGGACAACGTCGCGTTCGGACCTCGCCGGCAGGGCGCCGACCGGCGGGCCGCCCGCCACCGGGCGCAGGGTTGGCTGGACCGGGTGGGCCTGGCCGAGCAGGCCCGCCGCCGGCCCCGGCAGCTCTCCGGCGGGCAGGCCCAGCGGGTCGCGCTCGCCCGTGCCCTCGCCGTCGACCCGACCCTGCTGCTGCTCGACGAGCCGCTCGCGGCCCTGGACGCGGGGACCCGGCTGGACACCCGGGCGGAGCTCCAACGGCACCTCGGCGGCCACTCCGGCGCGACGCTGCTGGTCACCCACGACCCGCTCGACGCCCTTGTGCTCGCCGACCGGCTGGTCATCGTCGAGCACGGGCGGGTCGTCCAGGAGGGTGACGCGGCCACCGTCACCGCCCGGCCGCGCACCGACTACGTGGCCCGACTGGTCGGGCTCAACCTGCACCGCGGTCGCGCCGACGGGCACACCGTCCAGGTCGGCGAGCTGACCCTCACCGCGGCGGACCGGGTCGTCGGGGACGCCTTCCTCGCCTTCCCACCCGCCGCCGTCGCCCTGCACCCGTCCCGGCCCGACGGCAGCCCCCGGAACGTCTGGTCGGCCACCGTCACCGGCGTGCAGCGGCACGGCGACAACCTGCGCGTTCAGCTCGACGGCCCGATCATGGTCGCCGCGGACGTCACCCCCGCCGCGGCGGCCCACCTGCGGCTCGCCCCCGGCCAGCGGGTCTGGGCGGCGGTCAAGGCCGCCGAGACCCACGCCTACCCGGCCTGAGCCGGGTTCCCTCCGGCGGGTCCGGGGGGCGTGACGGTCGTCTCGTGGCCGGCGCCGACCGCCCGCGGGAGGTTTGACCTGGTCCTGACGGGTCAGTGAGACAGGAAGCGACGACGAGAGGGGTACGGCGTGCCCGACACGACACACACCCGGTCCAGCCATGACGCCGTCCTGCCGGACGACGTGACGGACCCGCTGCTGTGGCGGGTGGCGTACGACGTCGCCGTCGCGCACCAGCCGGACGGGGAGGGCCGCTGTCCCAACCTGCTCTGCGGCCACCACATCGCCCCCTGCGAACCGCTGGTCAACGCCCGGCGGGCGATGCGCCTGGCTCGCGGCGGCACGCCGGCCGACCGGCGGCCCGCATCCCGTGAGACGCCGGCGCCGCGGTCGCGCAACCGCCGCCGCCGGGAGGCGGCCCGAGCGGCACCGGACGGGGTCACCGGGTGGGCTGCGGACCGAAGGCGGTGAGGAAGCGGTCCCGGAAGGTGTCCATCCGCCACACCGGCGCCTGCGGCCCGGGGCGCAGCCCGTCCTGCCAGCCCCAGCCGGCGATCCGGTCGAACACCTTCGGGTCGTGCGCCACCACGGTGATCGGCACGTCCCGGCTGGCGCCCTCGCCGGTGACCGCCGACGCCGGCTGGTGGTCGCCGAGGAAGACCAGCACCAGGTCGTCCCCGCCGTACGTCAGCACGTAGGAGACCAGGGTGTCCAGCGTGTACTCGATGGAGTGCCGGTAGTCGGTCCGGATCTGCGTGGTGTCCCGCTGCACCACGTCCCGGCTGCCCGTGCTGGCGGACGCCTGGTGGAAGACCGAGCCGTCGCCGACCGCGTTCCAGGGCACCGGCTTGGGGATGGGCGACCAGGGCGAGTGGCTGGAGACCAGGGGGATCTCCGCCATCAGCGGGGCGTGCGGCTTCGCCCGTTCCAGGCGCTGGAAGGTGGCGAGGGCGTACTGGTCGGGCATCGGCGCGTAGCTGAACTTCGGACCCCGGTACGCCAGCTTCTCGGCGTCGTAGTAGCGGTCGAAGCCGAAGAACTTCCCCTCCGGCCAGGGCTGGGTGGCGGCGGGCATGACGCCCACCGTCTGCCAGCCGGCCCGGTGGAACGCGCCGTTCAAAGTCAACCGGTCCCCGGCCAGCAGGCCGCGGTGGCGCTGGTCGTTGTCGATCCAGAGCCCGGAGAGCAGCGTGGCGTGGGCCAGCCAGCTCCCGCCGCCGAATGTCGGCGAGGTGAGAAAGCCGCTGCGCGCGTCGTACCCGGCCGCCCGAAGCCGGCGGTAGCCGTCGTCGAGCGCCGCGTCCACGTGCGGGGCGAACTCCGGGTCCTCGACCGCGTCCCGGCCGTAGCTCTCCACGAACGCGACCAGCACGTCCTTGCCGCGCAGCCCGGTCAGCAGCCGGTCGCCGGGGACGTCCCGGAAGGCGTCGGTGGCCGCTTCGCCGAGGAACACCTTCCGGTCCCGCAGCCCGGCCCGTACCTGGCCCGCGTGCGCCGCGACCAGCGTGGTCGCCTCCCGGTCCGCGACCGGGACGCCGGGGGAGAGCCGCACCCCGAACACGGCGCATCCCAGCCAGAGCACCGCCAGCGCCGCGACGGCGCGGACCGTGGCGGTGTGGTGCCCGACCACCAGCCGGGTCAGCCGCAGCACCGACAGCGTCAGCAGGACGAACAGCGCGACGGCGAGGAGCAGCACCCCGGCCGCGGCGGCGACCGCGCCGCCGCGGCCGACCGAGTCGGTGAGGAAGCCGAAGCCGTCGTCGAAGAGCCCCCAGTCGAGCAGCACGTCGAACGGCCGGTCCCGGGCCACGAAGAAGCCCGTGTCGAGGAGCTTCAGCACGGTCAGCAGGCCGAGGGCCAGACCGAGCGCCACGGCCACCGGTCGGCGTACCCGGGCCGGGAGGACGAGCAGCAGCGCGACGGCGATCAGCCCCTCCACCGGGATCCGCAGGAACGAGCCGGGGCGGAGCCGGCTCAGCTGGTCCGGCGCCACGAGCGCGGCCAGCACCAGCACCGCGGCGAGCCCGGTGACCGCTCCGGCCAGGATGCGGCGGCCCCGGGGCGTGACGACGGTCGAGGGGGTGGCATCGCCGTCCGCCGGTTCCACCGCCGGTCGGCGGAAACGCGTGATGAGTGACAATCCTCGGTCCTTCCCCTGCGGTGCCCGGCGTGGTGGCTGTCGTGCCGGTCGGCTCAGACCGGCTGGTGGGCCGTCCACCGGGCCGTGGCCGGCTCGCCGGTGGCGGCGACGTGCGTGGCGCGGGTAACGGTGACCCGCATGGCGCGGGGGGCGGTGACGTGCCGGACGGTGACGTGCCGGACGGTCGCGTGCCGGACGGTTGCGTGCCGGACGCTTGCGTGCCGGACGGTGACGTGCGGGACAGCAACCTGCGCGACAGCAACCTGCGGGACGGTGCCCTGCGGGACGGGGATGGTGGCCGGCCGGTGTCGCCACAGCCAGGCGACGTCGTGGCCGAACGACTCGACCAGCATCGCCAGCGCGCCCGCCACCAGCACGGTCGTCGCGGCCGCCGGCAGCCCGGCGGCGGACGCGACGGCCAGCACCACACCCTGCGCGGCCGCGACGACCTTGCGCCAGTACCGCGGCGGCAACGTGCCCCGCATCCAGGGCAGCAGCCTGCTCGCGACGACGAAGGCGTACCGCATCCCGCCGATGACCAGCACCCAGCCGCCGACGGCGGGCACCAGGTGGACGCTGAGCACCAGGATCAGGAAGGCGTCGACCTCCATGTCGAACCGCGCGCCGAGATCGCTCGCCGTCCTGGTACGCCGAGCCACCCGGCCGTCGACCGCGTCGAGCGCCAGGGCCACGGCGGTGAGCGGGACCAGCACCGCGACCGGCGCCGGCCGCCCCCAGGCGTCCACCACCAGCGCCAGCACGCCGCCGACCAGGACCGCACGGGTCAGGGTCACCCGGTCGGCCGGGCCGAGCGCGTCCGCCCCGGCCGCCCGCAGGCCGTGCCCCAGCAGACCGCACAGGGCCGCGCCGTACCCGAGACCGGCCAGCCAGCCCGCCGCGCCGAGGCCGACCGTGCCGGCGAGCCCGGCCAGCAGGACGAACTGGGCGATCAGCCCGAGGACCGGGCCATTTCGAACCGTGGACACCCTGCCTCCGTGTCTATGATCGACAACCCTGCCAGTCAACACGGGAAATACGGCGGTCCGGTTCGGTCCGGATGCGGAAAGAGAGAAATTCGTGACCCGCGACGCCCGCGCTTTCTGGCTCCGCGCCCCCGGCGAGGGCGAGATCCGGTCGATGCGCCTCCCCGCCCCCGGCCCCGACGAGGTGCTGGTCCGCACCCGGTACTCGGGCGTCAGCCGGGGCACCGAGACCCTGGTCTTCGCCGGCCGGGTCCCCGCCGACCAGTACGCCACCATGCGCGCCCCGTTCCAGGAGGGCGACTTCCCGGCCCCGGTCAAGTACGGCTACCTCAACGTCGGGGTCGTCGAGGAGGGGCCCGACGCGCTGCGCGGGCGGACCGTCTTCTGCCTGTACCCGCACCAGACCGCGTACGTCGTGCCGGCGGACGCGGTGGTGGTCGTACCGGAGGGGGTGCCGGCGGCCCGGGCGGTGCTGGCCGGCACCGTGGAGACCGCGGTGAACGCGCTCTGGGACGCCGCGCCGCTGGTCGGCGACCGGGTCACCGTGGTCGGCGGCGGCATGGTCGGCTGCTGCGTCGCCGCCCTGCTGGCCCACTTCCCGGGGGTACGGACCGAGCTGGTCGACGCCGACCCGGCGCGGGCCGGGGTGGCCGCCGCGCTCGGGGTCGACTTCGCCCTCCCGGCCGACGCCGCCGGCGGGCGGGACCTGGTGGTGCACGCCAGCGCCACCGGCGACGGCCTGCAACGGTCCCTGGACCTGCTCCGCCCGGAGGGCACGGTGCTGGAGCTGAGCTGGTACGGCGACCGTCCGGTCACGCTGTCCCTCGGCGGCGCGTTCCACTCGGGACGACTGCGCATCCACAGCAGCCAGGTGGGTACGGTGTCGCCGCGGCGGGCCGACCGGAGCTTTGCCGACCGGCTGGCACTGGCCCTGGACCTGCTCGCCGACCCGGCCTTCGACGCGCTGCTCACCGGCCGGTCCCGGTTCGCGGAACTGCCCGACGTGCTCGACCGACTCGGCTCGGGCCGGCTGCCCGCGCTCTGCCACCTCATCACCTACGACGGGGAGTGATCCGTGTTCAGCGTGACCGTCCGTGACCACATGATGGTCGCCCACAGCTTCACCGGCGAGGTCTTCGGGCCCGCCCAGCGGCTGCACGGCGCCACCTTCGTCGTCGATGCCACCTTCCGCCGGCCCGACCTCGACGCCGACGGGATCGTCGTCGACATCGGCCTGGCGACCGAGCAGCTCAGGGCCGTCCTGGGCGAGCTGACCTACCGCAACCTGGACGACGAACCGGACTTCGCCGGGGTGAACACCACCACCGAGGTGCTGGCCCGCACGGTCGCCGACCGGCTCGCCGAGCGGGTGCACGCCGGCCGGCTCGGCGACGGCGCGCGCGGCCTGGCCGGCATCACCGTCACGCTGCACGAGTCGCACGTCGCCTGGGCCAGCTACGAGCGGTCGCTGTAGCGGATGACCACGGTGCACGTGGTGCTGCCGGGCGACATCGACGATCCGGCCGCCCCCAGCGGCGGCAACGGCTACGACCGGCGGGTCTGCCGGGGGCTCGCCGCGGCCGGTTGGACCGTCCGGGAGCATCCCGTGCCCGGCGGCTGGCCGCGACCGGGGGCGGGGGAGCGGGCCGCCCTCGCCGGGGTGCTCGCGGGGCTGCCCGCCGGCGCGCTGGTGCTGCTCGACGGGCTGGTCGCCTCGACCGTGCCGGAGGTGCTCGGGCCGCAGGCCCGCCGGCTGCGCCTGGTGATGCTCGTGCACCTGCCGCTGGAGACCGACGCGGAGGCCGAGGCCCTGGCCGCCGCCACCGCCGTGGTCACCACCAGCGAGTGGACCCGCCGCCGGCTGCTCGACCGGTACGCCCTGCCCGCCGGCCGGGTCCGGGCGGCGCCGCCCGGGGTCGACCCGGCGCCCCCGGTCGCCGGCTCGGCGGACGGCACGGCGCTGCTCTGCGTCGCGGCGGTCACCCCGCACAAGGGCCACGACGTGCTCGCCGCGGCCCTCGCCATCGTCGCCGACCTGCCCTGGAGCTGCGACTGCGTGGGCGCGCTGACCCGGGATCACGACTTCGTCCACCGGCTGCGCCGGCAGCTCACCGAGTCCGGCCTCACCGACCGGGTCCGGCTCTCCGGCGCCCACACCGGCCCGGCGCTGGACGCCGCGTACGCCCACGCCGACCTGCTGGTGCTCGCCTCGCGCGGGGAGACGTACGGGATGGTGGTCACCGAGGCGGTGGCCCGGGGCGTACCAGTGCTCGCCACTGACGTCGGCGGGCTGCCCGAGGCGCTCGGACGCGCCGCCGACGGCAGCCGACCCGGCCTGCTGGTGCCGCCCGACGACCCGGACGCGCTGGCCGGCGCGCTGCGCCGCTGGCTCACCGACCCCGC